>NZ_DKJX01000084.1:0-177642 GCF_002454935.1 Massilia sp. UBA6681 | reverse complement strand
CTCGCCGCGGTGGCCCGGCCCACGCCGGCCCAGCAAGAAGCGCGCACCGGCACGGCGCCGCGGCAGTCGGCCTCCTAGCGGCGCCCCGGCGGTCCTGCCCTGCCTCAGGCCAGGCCGCCGATCTCCTGCTTCGCGGCGAGCACGCGCGCCAACGCGGTTTCGGGATCCAGTCCGGCCATCATCTGGTTGATGATCTCCTGCTTGTCCTCGGGGCCGAGCTTCTCGCAGGCTTCCCGGTGCGAACAGTAATAGGCGTACCAGGCCACGTCCGCCGGCCGTTCCTTGCGCGGCTTGAAGCGCGGCGGGACCTTGGCGCGCATCGCTTCCACATAGGCCGGCAACTGCGCATCGATAGCGCCCCAGTCGACGCCGGCGACGGCGCGCCGGTCGGATTCCCAGTCTCCCTGGTAGCCGGAGCGCGGCCTTGCGCTTTCCCGTTCCACCGCAAGACTCGCCAGGTTCGGATAGCCGTGCGCAGCGCAGAAGCCTTCCACGAACAGCAGCTTGGGTCCGATCCCCACCGTTACCGCGCGGCCGAGCACTTCGTCTTTCGGATGCAGGGACCGCGCCAGCGTGAGCAGGTCGCCATGGGTGATCGGCATGCCCCGCAAGCGGCTCGCCTGGCGCGCCAGGGCCTCGACCAGGCGCGCGCCCACCTCGATGTCGTTGAAGGTGAATGGAATCATGCGGATACGGCGTGCGGTGCGCCGGCTGAGAGCGTGTTCGCCATCGAAACGTTTTCCTTGTGCCAATGCCGCATCTTAGCAAATCCTTGAACCAGGCACGCTGTCTCTCTCGGGGCTACCGCTCTCGGGATCGCTGGCATGGATGCCGCCCGCCCCTCCTGGAGGCCTTGGTGGCGTCGTATCGGTTCGATCGAAGTCGTTAGCGCTGAACTGATCTTGCTGGCTGAGATGCCCGGTGGGTTAGTTACATTTTTTGTGGCGATAAGGTGCTGGGTCGACCAAACTGGTGCGCCTGACTGCAAGCGGATCGGACGTGCTCCCGGTCGATTTCGGGTCATCGCGATCAAAATCCACCGAATACTGTATTCACGACGCCCATCGCTGATTGCGCAATCATTTTATTGGTTGAAGATGTTACGCGGCCTCATTTTGCTGCTAGGATCGTGGTACCTTGTTAATTACCAAAGGTTTTGCCCGGTGGAGGTCGCCGAGCAGCGCACCTTCCAAACCTCGAGGCCATCCTGTCAAACATGAAACCCATTGCTCTTCTGCTCGCCCTCTTCGGCGCCCTGCCCGGCGCCTACGCTGCCAATCCGATCGTGACCGACATCTTCACCACCGACCCTACCGTCCTGGTCGACGGCGGACGGCTGTACATGTACACCGGCCGCGACGAGACGAAAAAAGGTGGCAAGGGCTACACCATGAACGAGTGGCGCCTCTACTCGACCTGCGACATGCAATCCTGGGTCGACCACGGCGTGGTGGGCGGCTGGCGCACCTTCGCCTGGGCCAAGAGCGACGCCTATGCCCCGGACATCGTCAAGCGCAACGGAAAGTACTACCTGTACGGGCCGGTCCAGCATGATGCGACGAAACCCGGATTCGCCATCGGGGTGGCGGTTGCCGATTCGCCACTGGGGCCGTTCAAGGACGCGCGCGGCTCCGCGCTCATCACCGATGACATGACGCGCGAGACGCCCAACGGCTGGGACGATATCGACCCGGGCGTGTTCGTCGACGACGATGGGCAGGCGTACATGTACTTCGGTAACAAGGTGCTCAAGTACGTCAAGCTCAAGCCCAACATGATCGAGCTGGACGGGCCGATCCATACCGTGGGCCTGTTTGAATTCGAGGAAGCGCCTTATCTGCACAAGCGCAATGGCGTGTATTACCTCAGCTACGCAAGCCGCCTGCCGGAAGTGATCGCCTACGCGACCGCGCCCAGCCCGACCGGGCCGTGGACCTATCGGGGGGTGATCATGGAGAAGAACAAGTTCACGCACACGATCCATCAGTCGTTTGCCGACTTCAACGGCAAGTCGTACTTCTTTTATCACAACGACGCGCTGTCTAACGCGGACTTTCGCCGGTCAGCTGCGGTGGAGGAGTTCAGTTATGGGAAGAATGGGGAGATTCCCTTGATTGCGCAGACCAAGAGTGGGCCGAAAGCGAATCCGGGGATGGGGTGTGCCAAAGCATCGCCTTGAGTGGAACCCGGGCAGTAAAAAGCCCCTGAGGTCAGGGGCTTCGGCTTACTTCGCGCAATTTATAGCTGGGCTATAAATCATTCCCACTCAATCGTCGCCGGCGGCTTCCCCGAAATGTCATACACAACGCGATTGAGGCCGCGCACCTCATTGATGATCCGGTTCGACACCTTCCCCAGCAGCGCATGCGGCAGATGCGCCCACTGCGCCGTCATGAAGTCCAGCGTCTGCACCGCACGCAGCGCCACCACGTACTCGTAGGTGCGCCCATCCCCCATCACCCCGACCGATTTCACCGGCAGGAACACGGCAAACGCCTGGCTGGTCGCCTCGTACCAGTCGGTCGGCGCCTTGCCCGGATCGATGCCGCTGACTGCCGGCAGCTCGAACGGCGTATTGCGCAGCTCTTCGATGAAGATCGCATCCGCTTCGCGCAGCAGGTCGGCATACTCCTTCTTCACCTCGCCCAGAATGCGCACGCCCAGACCCGGACCCGGGAACGGGTGACGATAGACCATGTCGTGCGGCAGGCCCAGCGCAACACCGAGTTTACGCACTTCGTCCTTGAACAGCTCGCGCAGCGGCTCGAGCAGTTTCAGGTTCAGGGTCTCCGGCAGACCGCCCACGTTGTGGTGGCTCTTGATGGTCTGCCCCTTCTTGCCCTTGCCGGCCGATTCGATCACGTCCGGGTAGATGGTGCCTTGCGCCAGCCACTTCGCGTTGGTCAGCTTGCCGGCTTCCTGCTGGAACACCTCGACGAACTCGCGTCCAATGATTTTGCGTTTCTGCTCGGGATCGGTGACGCCGGCCAGATGGCCCATGAACTGGTCTTCGGCATCGATGCGCAGCACCTTCACGCCGAGGTTTTTCGAGAACATGTCCATGACCATCTTGCCCTCGTCCTTGCGCAACAGGCCGTGGTCGACGAACACGCAGGTCAGCTGGTCGCCGATGGCGCGGTGGATCAGGGCTGCGGCCACGCTCGAGTCGACGCCGCCGGACAGGCCGAGGATGACCTCATCGTTGCCGACCTGTTCGCGGATCTTCTGGACCGCTTCGCCGATGTAGTCCGGCATGTTCCAGTCCGACTTGCAGCCGCAGATTTCGTGCACGAAGCGGCCGATGATGGCTTCGCCTTGCGTGGTATGGGTGACTTCCGGGTGGAACTGCAGCGCGTAGAAGCGGCGGTCTTCGTCGGCCATCGCGGCGATCGGGCAGCTGTCGGTGGAGCCCATCAGCTTGAAGCCCGGCGGCATGTCCAGCACCTTGTCGCCGTGGCTCATCCAGACGCGCAGCATGCCGTGGCCTTCGTCGGTGACGAAATCGTTGATGCCGTTCAGGAGGGCCGTATGGCCGCGGGCGCGCACTTCGGCGTAGCCGAATTCGCGCAGCTTGCCGTTCTCGACCTTGCCGCCGAGCTGGGCGGCCATGGTCTGCATGCCGTAGCAGATGCCCAGCACCGGCACGCCGGCTTCGAACACGGCCTGCGGGGCGCGCGGCGAATCGCCCTCTAACGTGGAGTTGTGGCTGCCCGAGAGGATGATGCCGCTGGCGCCGTAGTTGCGCACGAACTCGTCGCTGACGTCATACGGGAAGACTTCGGAGAACACGCCGGCATCGCGCACGCGGCGCGCGATCAGCTGGGTAACCTGGGAACCGAAATCGAGGATGAGGATTTTCGAATGCATGTAGAGGGCAACGATAGAAGATGAATGGGTAATGCAAAAACGCGGCCCTCGGGCCGCGTCTCATGGATGTTCATTCCGAACGGTAGTTCGGCGCTTCCTTGGTGATCTGCACGTCGTGCACGTGCGATTCGCGCATGCCGGCCGAGGTGATCTCGACGAATTCCGCTTTCTCGCGCAGTTCTTCGATGGTGGCGCAGCCGCAGTAGCCCATCGACTGGCGCACGCCGCCGACCAGCTGGAAGATGATCGCCAGCACGCTGCCCTTGTAGGCGACGCGGCCTTCGATGCCTTCTGGGACGAACTTGTCGGCCTTGCTCGAGGCTTCCTGGAAGTAGCGGTCGGCCGAACCTTCGGCCATCGCGCCCAGGCTGCCCATGCCGCGGTAGGATTTATAGGTGCGGCCCTGGTACAGGATGGTCTCGCCCGGCGCTTCGTCGGTGCCGGCGAACATGCTGCCCATCATGACGGTGTGCGCGCCCGCGGCCAGTGCCTTGGAGATGTCGCCCGAGAAGCGGATGCCGCCATCGGCGATGCAGGGCACGCCGGTGCCTTCCAGCGCCTCGGCCACGTTCGAGATCGCGGTGATCTGCGGCACGCCGACGCCGGCCACGATGCGGGTGGTGCAGATCGAGCCGGGGCCGATGCCGACCTTGACCGCGTCCGCGCCATACTCGACCAGCGCTTTCGCAGCGGCCGCGGTCGCGATGTTGCCGCCGATGACGTCCACGTGGGGGAAGCGGTCCTTGATCCACTTGACGCGGTCCAGGATGCCCTGCGAGTGGCCGTGCGCGGTGTCGACCACCAGCACGTCCACGCCGGCGGCGACCAAGAGTTCGATGCGCTCTTCGTCGCGCGCGCCCACGCCCACGGCCGCACCGACCAGCAGCTTGCCCTGCGAGTCTTTCGATGCCAGCGGGTGTTCGTGCGACT
This sequence comes from Massilia sp. UBA6681, assembly GCF_002454935.1. NCBI lineage: Bacteria > Pseudomonadati > Pseudomonadota > Betaproteobacteria > Burkholderiales > Oxalobacteraceae > Massilia > Massilia sp. UBA6681. The sequence goes on along the minus strand of NZ_DKJX01000084.1, from coordinate 172,845 downwards.
TCTGGATGTCCTTGACGGTGATGAGGCCGCGCAGCTCGAAGGCTTCGTTGACGACCAGCACGCGCTCGAGGCGGTGCTTGTTCATCAGGCGCTTGGCTTCTTCAGTATCCGCGTCTTCGTTCACGTAAACGAGTTTTTCGCGCGGGGTCATCTTGGCGCGCGCTTCCGCGTCCAGGTCTTCCTCGAAACGCAGGTCGCGGTTGGTGATGATGCCGACCACCTGCTTGCCCTCGACCACAGGGAAGCCGCTGATGCCGTGCTGTTGCGACAGCGCCAGCACTTCGCGGATCTTCATGGTGGGAGGAATGGTGATCGGGTCGCGCAGCACGCCGGATTCATAGCGCTTGACGCGCGTCACTTCACGGGCCTGGTCGGCCGGGCGCAGGTTCTTGTGAATGATACCGATGCCCCCCTCCTGTGCCATCGCAATCGCCAGGCGCGCTTCGGTCACGGTGTCCATCGCAGCCGACAGCAGCGGGATATTCAGCGTGATATTCCTGGTCAGTTTGGTGCGAAGGGAAGTGTTGGCCGGAAGAACGTTGGAATAGGCCGGGACGAGCAGCACGTCATCGAAGGTGAGTGCTTTTTGGAGGAGACGCATAACGATTTTCCTATAGGCGCAAAAGTGAATTATACAGAAACGGCGAAAAACTGTCGCAGCCATGCCTAAATTTGCCGGGGAAAACGCGGTAGCGCGCACCCGCGATTGACAGCGCCAAGGAAGCGTGGCGAAATCGCTTTGTTACCCAAGGAAAACTTTTATGCCGTCTTCGTCCTCCACCCTCCGCCTGTTTGCCGCCTGCGCCCTGCTGCTGGGCAGCAGCCTGGCACACGCCCAGTACTCCTGGATCGACGCGAACGGCGTACGCCATTTCTCCGACCGCCCTCCTCCGCCATCGACGCCGCCGCACAAGATCCTCAAGGCGCCGGGCCGGGCGACAACGACCGTGCCGCCGTCGCCTGCCGAGCCTGCACCGGCCGCGGAGACGCTCGCGCCGGCCAAGGGTCCCAGGACACTGGCACAGCGCGAGGAGGAATTCCTTGCACGCAGCAAGCTGCGCGAAGAACAGGAACGAAAAGATGCCGCGGCAGCGCAGCGCCGCCGCGACCTGGCCGAGCATTGCCAGGATGCGCGCCAGATGCGCGCGCAGGTGGAATCGGGTGTGCGCATCGCGAAGTTCGATGCGAAGGGCGAGCGCAGCTTCATGACGGACGAGGAACGGGCCGTCCAGCTGGCCCGGGTCAACAAGGCACTGGCGCAGTGCCGTCAGTAGGCGCTCAAGGCCGCAGGCGAATGACCTTGGCGCTGCCCGGCTGGCGCGCCGGTTCGGGGTGGATGCGGGGCGCCACCTCGACGCGGTTGCGTCCGCCGGCCTTGGCCGCATACAGGGCCGCATCGGCGCGGCGCATCAGGCCGGTGAAATCCTCGCCCTTCTCCAGCATCGCCAGGCCGATACTGACCGTGTAGGCAGCCCCGGGCGCCGCCGGCGCGCCGGTTGCGGGGCGGTCGAGGGCGGCGCGCAGGCGTTCGGCGACCGCGCGGGTGGTGTCGAAGGACGCGTCCGGCAACAGCACCCCGAACTCCTCGCCGCCGAGGCGGGCAAAATAGTCGATCTTGCGGATTTCCTCGCGGGTGCGCGCCACCAGGTCACGCAGGACCTCGTCGCCGACGCCGTGCCCATAGGTATCGTTGATGCGCTTGAAATGGTCGGCATCCAGCAGCAGCAGGCCCAGTCCGCTGCCATGGCGCCGCGCCCGCGCCAGCTCGCGTTCGGCCATGTCGAAGAAGGCGCGGCGCGAGGGGGCGCCGGTCAGGTGGTCATGCTCGGCGGCGTAGGCGGTGTCGGTCAGCACGCGCGCATTGGCCAGCATGACCGCGCCCAGGCTCAGGGCCGGCAGCGCCAGCGTACCGATCGCAAAGAACACCAGGTTGGCGATAGCCGGGTCGAGCAGCGAGGGCTGTGCGTAGGCCTCGAAGGCATAGAAGGCGCCGCGGCCGAAATGGCCCAGCCCCAGCAGCAAGGCCGCGGTTCGGCTGAAGGCGTTCGGGTAGCGCAGGCGGCCATCCGCAACCCTGGGCAGGCTGGCGTAGATACCGAAACAGATGGCCACGTGAAAGGCCGACATCGCCACCACGCGCAGCGGCAGCGAATTGTGGACGTAGTGGAATACGACGACGCCGGCGAAGGCGACGATGCCGCCGCCCGCCAGCAGGCGCCAGGGCACCGGCAGGCCGAGGTAGCGCCGGTAGCCGGCCAGCATCAGGCTGGCGGTCAGCAGCAGCAGTGCGTTGGCGACTTCGATGCTGAGGACGTCGGGAATCACGTCGCGCGCCGCGAACAGCAGCAGCGCGATCACCGCCACGCCATTGGCCTGCGCCCATTCGCGAATGCCTGCCACCCTGCTGTCGGCGAGCGACGTCAGGACGAGCAACATCACGGCGGACATCGCGGTAGTGACCAACAACAGGCTTACGGTAATCAGCATGGGCGGAACGGGCAACGGAGGGCGGCTTCGAGGCGGGCTCTATGATACCCTGAAGAGTCCGCAAAAATTTGCCCGGTCGGAATTTTACAACTGAGCAAAACGCCAAGGCGGGCCCTGCAGCCCCTGCCTCAGGCGGCCGGCGCTGCGGCGTCCCCCAGCTTCTTGGCCGCGCGCTTGCGCCGCGAATCCTTGGGATCGGCCACCAGCGGCCGGTAGATCTCGATGCGGTCGCGCTCGCGCAGCACGGTGTCGAGCGTCTTCTTCTTGGCGTAGATGCCCACCGCTTGCGTGGTCAGGTTAATGTCCGGATACGCTTCCAGCACACCACTCATCTCGATGGCCTGGCCGATCGTGGTGCCGGGCGCGACCTTCATGGGACGCAGGAACTCCTCGCGCGCGGTCGCGTAGCAGACAACCACCTGTACACCCTCATCCATAGACGGCCTCGGCGCGCTTGCTGAAGGAATCGACCATGGTATTGGCGATCATGCCGAACACCGGGCCGATGATCTGTTCCAGGATGATGCTCGAGAACTCGTAATGCATGTCGAGCTCGACCTTGCAGGCGTCGGCGCGCAGCGGCTTGAAGGTCCAGGTGCCTTCCAGCATCTTGAACGGGCCGTCGACCAGGTGCATCTTCATCTGGGTCGGGCGGTTGTTGTGGTTCGAGGTGGTGAAGCTTTGCTTAACGCCGTGGAAATTGATTTGGAGGCTGGCCACCAGCTTGTCCTCGCTCCGCTCCAGCACTTTCACGCCGCCGCACCAGGGGAGGAATTTCGGATAGTCTTCGACCTTGGCCACCAGGTCGAACATTTGCTCGGTGCTGTAGCCGAGAAAAACTGATTTGTGCACTACTGCCATTGGTCAACCGTTTGTTATGATGTTGGACGAGTTGCATTTTGCGCCATGCAATCTTTGCATTGGCGCCACAGCAGTAGTTTAACCGAGACGCGGATTTTCGCTATTTCATGAGTATTGTTGACAATAAAAAAGCTTTTTTCGACTACTTCATCGAGGACCGGTATGAAGCCGGCATCGTACTGGAGGGGTGGGAAGTCAAGGCCATCCGCGAAGGCAAGGTACAGATCAAGGAGGCCTATGTCGTCGTGCGCAACGGCGAACTGTTCCTGTTCGGCGCCCACATCAGCGCGCTGACCACGGCGTCCGCCTTCAGCCATCCCGAGGCCTTGCGCACCCGCAAGCTGCTGCTGCACCGCGCCGAACTGGACAAGCTGGTCGGCAAGGTCGAGCGTGCCGGCTATACCCTGGTGCCGCTGAACCTGCACTTCAAGGGCGGGCGCGTGAAGTGCGAGATCGGCCTGGCCAAGGGCAAGAAGCAGCACGACAAGCGCGCCACCGAGAAGGACCGCGACGCCAAGCGCGAAGTCGCCTCGGCGATGAAGCAGCACAAGCGTTAGGCGCTCTTACGCGGCGGGCGCGGCGAAGCGCCGGCTCAGGCGCCACATCAGGAAGCTCAGCAGCACGCCGACGGCGGCGCCGCAGGCCAGCTTGAACGCGCTGCCGAACAGCAGCGGCGCCACCAGGCCGGACACCAGCGCGAAGGACATCATCTGGATGAATCCGACCATCGAGGCCGCCAGGCCACGGTTGTGCGGAAACAGTCCCATCGCGCTCAGCTGGATGCCGGGCATGGCCACCGCCAGGCCGAAGGTGAACACGGCCAGCGGCAGCACCGCCCAGGGCACGCTGGCCGGGAACAGCGCGTTGTAGCCGACGTTCAGCACCGAGGCCACCGCCATCACCGCGTAGCCGGTCCACAGCAGGCGTCCGGGCGGCGCCTTGTGGGCGCGCTTGCCGCCCCAGGCCGAACCCACCACCATGCCGCCGATCAGCGGGATGAACATCCAGGCAAAAGCCGTCTCCGGCAGGCCCAGGATCTCCATCACGAAGTTGGCCGCCGCGCCGATGTACAGCGACAGGCCACCGAACACCAGGCCGAGCGCCAGCGACAGCATCACGAACTGCGGGTTGCGCAGCACCATGAAATAGTTGCGCGAGATCGTCGCCGGATGGAAGGCCTGGCGCTTCTCACGCGGCAGGCTTTCCGGCAGCATGCGCAGCACCAGCAGGATCATCGCGGCGCCGAACAGCGCCAGGAAGATGAAGCTCGAGCGCCAGCCGAAGCTCACGTGCAGCCAACCGCCCAGCACCGGCGCGATGGCCGGCGCCAGGCCGAACACCATCATGATGTGCGACATCATCTTCTGTGCCTGCGCGCCTTCGAAGCGGTCCTGCACGATGGCCTGGCCGATCACCGAACCGGCGCCGGCCGACAGGCCCTGCAGCGCCCGGAAGGCCAGCAGCCAGCCGAAGGTCGGGGCAAACGCCGCGCCGACCGAGGCCAGCGTGTACACCGCCAGCGCTCCGAGGATCACCGGGCGGCGCCCGAAGGAATCCGACAGCGTCCCGTAGAACAGCATCATCAGCGCAAAGGTGAACAGGAACACGCTCAGGGTCTGCTGCACCGCCACCGGCCCGACGCCGAAATCGCCCCCGATGACGGGCATCGAAGGCAGATAGGTGTCGATCGCGAGGGCCCCCGTCATGCCGAGGCAGGCGAGGATGGTGGTGAGGAGTCGTTGCATGGGAGTGCCTTGTGAAAACCCGGCACTGCGGGGGCAAGCGTCCGGAGGGGACGCAATTGTACTGGGTTTCTATAAAACAAATCGGCGCCCCTCCAAACTGGAAGAGGCGCCGGCGACAGCACCAGGGGTCAGGTCTGACATCGAGACACGGACTCGTGCGTAGCACTATGGTAGCGCTCAGTCCGTGTCCGAATGTCAGACCTGACCCCGGCCTGGACCCCGGTCTGGGGGGCAATCAGCGCAGCGACTGGCCGAAGCGCTCGGTGCGCGGCATCCAGTTGCCCTGGTAGTCGGCCGAGACCAGGATGCGCTCGGCGCGCCCGATCAGCAGGTGGCGCGGCACGAAGCCGATGTAGCGCGAATCGGCGCTGTTGTCGCGGTTATCGCCCAGCATCAGGTAGGCGTCCTGCGGCACGGTGACCGGCCCGAAATCGCGCATCACCACGCGCTGCGGCAGCACCTGGATGCGGTGGCGGCGCCCGTCGACCACTTCCTCCATGCGCAGCGCATCCATGACGCGGCCCTCGTCGGTCGGTTCCTGCACCACTTCCTCGAGCGCGTACTGCGACTGGACGCCGTTGATGACCAGGCGCTCGTTGCGCATCTCGACGCGGTCGCCCGGCAGCGCCAGGATGCGCTTGATCAAGCGGGTGCCGTCCGCCGGCGAGGAGAAAGTGACGACGTCGCCGCGTTGCGGCTCGCCGGTGCGCGCGATCACGAGGTCGGTCAGCGGGAGCTTGACGTTATAGGCCAGCCGGTTCACGAACACCACGTCCCCTTCCAGCAGGTTGGGCCGCATGGAACCGGAAGGGATCGGGTTCCAGTCGGCCACCGCGGTGCGGAACACGCCGAACAAAAGCATGAACAACAGGAAACCCTTGTTGGCGCGCACGAACGCTTTCATCTCGCAATGCTCCTCTTGTTATGATTAACGATGAGAAGCTTTATACGCGCTCAGCCTTTAAGCATGCTTAAACGTCAAGCGCCGCCAGGCTGAGGGCCGCGTGTAACAACATTGTCATATTCGCCAACTACACTGCCTGCGCCGAGACTACGACGCAGACCCATGGATATGAAACACAAGGCCCAGGAAGCCGAGGCCAGGAGCATTCCCGAAGGCGGCGCCTTCCTGAACCGCGAGCTGTCGCTGCTCGAGTTCAACCGTCGGGTATTGGCCCAGGCCGAGGATCCCAGCATTCCGCTGCTCGAGCGGCTGCGCTTCCTGACCATCGTGTCGGGCAACCTCGACGAATTCTTCGAGGTGCGCGTGGCCAGCCTGCTGGCCCAGCACCAGATGGAGGCCGGCCACAACGGCATTCCCCATGCGCTGGCCAGTACCCTCGAGCGCGCCAGCCTCGAGTGCCGTACGCTGATCGAGCGCCAGTACAAGCTGTTCAACCACGAGATCCTGCCGCTCCTGTCCGAGAACGGCATCCACATGCTGCGGCGGGGCGAGCGCAACGCCGCCCAGCGCGCCTGGGTCAAGCAATTCTTCGACCGCGAGGTGCGCCCGCTGCTCACTCCGATCGGGCTCGACCCGGCCCACCCCTTCCCGCGCGTGGTCAATAAAAGCCTGAACTTCATCGTCGAACTGGCCGGCAAGGACGCGTTCGGGCGCGGCACCGGCATCGCCATCATGAAGGCGCCGCGCGTGCTGCCGCGCGTGATCCGCCTGCCGGCCGAACTGTCGGACAAGAAGGGCGAGTCCTATTGCCTGCTGTCCTCGGTGATCCAGGCCCACCTGGCCGACCTGTTCACCGGCCGCGAGGTGCTCTCGTATTCGCAGTTCCGCGTCACCCGCAACAGCGACCTGTGGGTCGACGAGGACGAGGTCAAGAACCTGCGCCAAGCCCTGCAGAGCGAACTGCACAGCCGCAACTACGGCTTCGCGGTGCGCCTGGAAGTGGGCCGCGCCTGCCCGCCGCACCTGTCGAACTTCCTGCTGGACCAGTTCGGGATCGACCCATCGCGCCTGTTCACGGTGGACGGCCCGGTGAACCTCGGGCGCATGCTGGAAATCGCCAACACCCACGACAAGTCGGAACTGAAGTTCCCCCCCTTCACGCCGGGTTTTCCGGCCAAGCTGGTGGGACCCGACATCTTCGCCGTGCTGCGCAAGGGCGACGTGCTGCTGCACCATCCCTTCGAATCCTTCCAGCCGGTGATCGAATTCATCCAGTCGGCCGCGAACGACCCCTGCGTGGCGGCGATCAAGCAGACCATCTACCGCGCCGGCATGAATTCCGACCTGATGGAAGCCCTGATCGCCGCCGCGCGGCGCGGCAAGGAAGTCACCGTCATCGTCGAACTGATGGCGCGCTTCGACGAGGAAGCCAACATCAACTGGGCCGAGCGCCTGGAGCAGGCCGGCGCCCAGGTGGTCTACGGCGTGGTCGGCCTGAAGACCCACGCCAAGCTGGCGCTGGTGCTGCGCCGCGAAGACAACGGACTGCGGCGCTACGCCCACCTGGGCACCGGCAACTACAACTCGACCACCGCCAAGTTCTACACCGACTTCGGCCTGCTCACCTGCGACGACGAGATCACCGCCGACGTCAACGAGGTCTTCATCCACCTCACCAGCCTGACGCGCCCGAAGCAGCTCACCATCCTGTGGCTGGCGCCCTTCTCGCTGCAGAAGGAGATCGTGCGCGCCATCCGCGACGAGGCCGCGATCGCACGCGCCGGCAAGCCGGCGCGCATCATCGCCAAGATGAATTCGCTCACCGACGAGTCGGTCATCCGGGCGCTGTACGAAGCCTCGCAAGCCGGCGTGCGCATCGACCTGATCGTGCGCGGCGCCTGCTCGCTGCGGCCCGGCGTGAAGGGCTTGAGCGAGACCATCCGGGTGCGCTCGATCGTCGGCCGCTTCCTGGAGCACACGCGCATTTTCTACTTCCGCAACAACCTCAAGCACGACATCTACCTGTCGAGTGCGGACTGGATGAACCGCAACCTGTTCCGGCGCGTGGAAGTGGCCTTCCCGATCCGTTCGCCCGCGCTCAAGCGCCGCGTGCTGCGCGAAGGCCTGCATCCCTACCTGAAGGACAATGTCAACGCCTGGGAACTGGGCAGCGACGGGCGTTATCGCCGCAAGAAGGCGCGCGGCGGCCAGAAGGCGCTCAGCGCGCAGCAAGACCTGATGGAGACGCTGGGCGCGGGCCTTCATTCCAACAAGGAGAACGAGCATGGACCTGATCCTGTGGCGCCACGCCGAGGCTGAAGCGCACGTCGCCGAGGGCGATGACGAAGGCGACCTGCGGCGCACGCTGACCCCGAAGGGCAAGCGCCACGCCGCGCGCGTCGGCGCCTGGCTGCACCGCCAGCTGCCGGAGGACCTGCGGGTGCTGAGCAGCCCGGCCAGGCGCTGCGTGCAGACGGTGGAAGCGCTGGGGCGCAACTACAAGCTGGTGGATGCCCTCGCGCCGGATTCGGGCGCGGAAGCGATCATCGAGGCGGCCGGCTGGCCCGAGCACCGCCAGCCGGTGCTGATCGTCGGCCACCAGCCGCTGCTGGGACAGGTGGCCTCATTGGTGCTGTGCGGCGGGAAGCAGGACTGGCGCATCCGCAAGGCGGGGGTGTTCTGGATCACGCACAAGAACAGCGATGGCCTGCCCTATGTGAAGCTGGTGGTGGGACCGGACTTCATTGGGCAGTTGCGCTAGCCACCTACGTCAAACCACCTTCGCCTGGAACGGCATCCCGACCTCGCTCCACGCCCCCTCTTCCTTCTGCAGCCAAGGTCCCAGCGTCGGATGCTTCTCCAGCAGCCCGGCCGGCAGTTCCAGCTCGATGCGCTGCCGCATGCGCATGTTGAGGCCCGCCAGGTCCTCGTCCGCGCGCGCATGCATGAATACCACCGCCGTGCGCAGCGCCAGCACCGCCTTGGCCACGTCGGCCTCGCCCAGGGCCTCGCGGATCTTGCGCAGGTTGCCCTTCTGCCCCAGGATCAGCCTGGCCATCAGGCGCTGCTCGCGCGTGGTGAAGCCCGGCAGGTCGGCGTGTTCGACGATGTAGGCGCCATGCTTGTGCGCCCCCGTCATCGAGATCTGCAGGCCGACTTCGTGCAGCATGGCGCTCCAGCACAGGTAGTGCTGCGCGTCCGAGGGGGTCAGCTTTTCGTATAGTAGCGAGGCGATCTTCGCGGTGCGCAGCGCGCGCTGGCTGTCCACGCCGAAGCGGCGCATGCAGGCGCGGATGGCGGCGTCGCGGCGGTCGCGCCGGTTGGCGCGCAGCTCCAGGTCGTACAGCACGCCCAGGCGCAGGCCGGCGTTGATCGCGGTGAGCTGCTGCACGCCGAGTTCCTGCATCACCCCGATCAGGACCGTGAGGCCGCCCACCATCACCGGCACCCTCTCCTTCTTGACGCCCGGCAGAGTGAAGGCGTCGACGTGGCCCAGCGCCAGCAGGATGTCGCGCAGCGCGTGCAGGCTGGCCTGCGACATGGATCCGTCGCCGATGCCGTTCCTGCTGATGACCTCGTTGATGGCGCGCATGGTGCCGGACGAGCCATAGGCCGCATCCCAGCCCTGCGCCTTGTACAGGTCGGCCGCATCCTCGAAGCGGGCGCGCGCCTCGGTGACGGCGGCATCGAAGGCCTGCGGCGTGATGCGGCCGTCGGCGAAGAAGGCGGCGGTCTGCGGGTGGGTGCCGATGCCGAAGGATTCGACCAGGTTGATCTCGGGGCCGATGGCGGCGATGACTTCGGTCGAGCCGCCGCCGATGTCGATCACCAGCCGGCGCTCGTCCGGCTTGTCGATGGCGCGCGCCACGCCCATGTAGATCAGGCGCCCTTCTTCCTCGCCCGAAATCACTTCGATCGGATAGCCGATGGCCGCCTCCAGCTGGGGCAGCAGCTGCTCGGCGTTGCGCGCCACGCGCAGGGTGTTGGTGGCGACCACGCGCACCGCGTCCAGCGTGTATTCGTCGAGGATGGCGCGGAAGTCCTGCAGGGTCTTCACCGCGCTGCGCATGGCGGGTTCAAGGAGCATGTTGTCCCGGTCCAGGCCCGCGGCCAGGCGGATCGGGTCGCGCGCGGTGCGCACGATGTGCATGCGCCCGCCCGCGGGCTCGCCGATATGGAGCCGGAAGCTGTTGGACCCCAGGTCCACTGCTGCAAACATAGGCGCTCTTTCGCTGTGGTTGTTGGCGAAGTATACAGCCTTGGCGCGCTTGAGGCAGCCCTAGCGGCGCGCGCGCGGGCGGCGCAGCGCGTACCAGGCGCCCACTGCGACCGGCGTGCCCAGGCTCACTGCCGAAACCAGGTCCCAGATGCCGTCGCCCAGCAGGGCCGGGACCAGGCCGATGACGGTCAGGATGGCCAGCAGGACCGGCATGGCCCAGATCTGGGTACGGGTACGGATCATGATGCCTCCCTCGAGCGCGCCAGCGCCGGCTCGGCGACGCTGGCCTTGCCCGCTTGGGCGACCCGGGTCTTGCGGCTGCGCTTGAGCCACAGGTAGAGGCCACTGCCCAGGATGATGATGGTGGCGATGTCGAGCAAGGCCCACAGCAGCTTCATGGCCTGGCCGCCGTAGTCGCCGAAGTGCAGCGGTTGCGACAGCAGCAGCGCCGTCAGGTACCAGGGCAGCTCGCGGCGGTCGGTGATCTCGCCGGTGGCGGCGTCGATCAGCACCGGCTTGTACAGGCGCGAGCTGAAGGCCTCTTCGCCGCGCATGAAGATGCCGTAATGGTGCGGGCTGCTGAAGGGCGTGCCCGGGAAGGCCACGAACGCGACCTTCATGCCCGGCTCGGCGGTTTCCGCGCGCACGATGGCCTCGTGGATCGAGGACATCCTGGTGACCTGCGGCTGGCCCTCGTAGGGCTTGAGCATCACGGCCAGTTCGTTGTTCTGCCAGTACTTGAGCAGCAGGTCGGCCCAAGTGTTGACCATGCCGGTGGCGCCCACCACGAAGACCCAGACCATGGTGACGATGCCGAGCAGGTTGTGCAGGTCGAGCCAGCGGATCACGCGGCTGCGCTCGCGGCGCACTTCGCCGAAATCGAGCTTGCGCATGAAGGGCGCGTACAGCACCACGCCGCTGACGACGGCGACGATCAGGAGGAAGCCCATGAAACCGAGGAACAGCTGCCCGTACAGGCCGGCGAACAGGTCGACGTGCAGGCGCAGCATGGTCGACATGAAGGCGCCGCCTTCGAAGGCCGGTTCGGTAATGACCTTGGTGGTACGGGCGTCGACCGCGATCGGCTTGTAGTGCTCGTCGTTCGGATGGTCGCCCAGGGTGACGTTCCAGATCGCCGGTTCGTCGATTTCCTGCGACATGTACATCGCAATCTTGTTGGGGTAGAGCTCCTTGGCCGAGGCCAGCACGGCGTCGATGTTGCCGCGTGGGGTGTCGACGGGCATGGCAGGCGCTTCGACGTCGGTGCCGAGCAGGTGGCCGATCTCGTGGTGGTAGATCAGCGGCAGGCCCGTCAGGCAGAGCAGCAGCATGAAGACGGTACAAACCAGGCTGCTCCATTTATGGATCCAGCTCCAGAGGCGCAGCTTATTTGGCGACATAGGTGGGTGCTATCGGACGTCGGAATCGACAAGTTCGGCAAATAATAATCGTTCTCATTTACACGCGCAAGCCAAAACGGATAGAATGACAATCATTCTCATTAAGAAAAACCGAGCCCTACCGATGAAACTGTTCCGCCTGACTCCGATCGCCCTCGCCGCCGCGGCCTTTGCCGCGCAAGCACAAGACACCACCTCCGAACCTGTCGCCACCGTCGTCGTCACCGCCTCGGCCGACGCGTCCAGCCAGGGCCTGCCCTCGGCCTACGCCGGCGGCCAGGTCGCGCGCGGGGGGCGCCTGGGCCTGCTGGGCAACGTCGACATCATGGACACCCCCTTCAATTCCATGAACTACACCCAGGCGCTGATCCAGGACCAGCAGGCGCGCAGCGTGGCCGACGTGGTGCAGAACGACCCCTCGGTGCGGGTGGCGCGCGGCTTCGGCAACTACCAGGAGCTGTACGTGATCCGCGGCTTCGCCGTCAACTCGGACGACCTGGCCTACAACGGCCTGTACGGCCTGCTGCCGCGCCAGTTCGTGGCCTCGGAACTGCTCGAACGCGTCGAAGTGCTGCGCGGCGCGAACAGCTTCGTGAACGGCGCCGCGCCGGGTGGCGGCGGCATCGGCGGCGCCATCAACCTGCTGCCCAAGCGCGCGCCGAACGCGCCGCTGACCCAGCTGACCGTGGGCGTCGAGACCGGCGGCCAGGCCTATGTGGCGACCGACTTCGCGAACCGCTTCGGTCCGGAGGGCCGCCTGGGCGTGCGCGTGAACGCGGTGCGCCGCGAGGGCGACACCGCGATCGACCGCGAGAGCCGCGAACTGAGCCTGTACTCGGTGGGCGTGGATTACCGCGGACGCGGCTACCGCCTGTCGGCCGACGTCGGCCATCAGGACCACCAGCTGCGCGGCGCGCGCCCGAGCGTGACGATGGCGGCCGGCGTGCCGATCATCGCAGCCCCGGAAAGCGACAGCAACTACGCCCAGCCCTGGACCTATTCCGGCGAGCGCGACACCTTCGGCACCCTGCGCGGCGAAGTCGACCTGCCGGGCGGCGCGGTGGCCTGGGCGGCGCTCGGCATGCGCGGCGGCATTGAGTCCAACATCATCTCCTCGCCGACCGTCACCAACGCGGGCGGCGACGCCACCATGACCCGCTTCGACAATGCCCGCGAAGACAAGGTGCGTACCGGCGAAGTCGGCGTGCGCACCGAGCTGAAAACCGGCGCGGTCTCGCACAAGCTGAGCGCCTCGCTGTCGGGCTTCCATTCGGAGTCGAAGAACGCCTACGGCATGAGCGATTTCGCGGGCTTCGCCTCGAACATCTATCGTCCGCTCGACGCCCAAGCGCCGTCGAGCGGCTTCTTCACCGGCGGGAACATGAACGACCCGCTCCTGACCAGCAAGGCGATCCTGTCGAGCTTTGCCGTGGCCGATACACTGGGCTTCATGGACGAGCGCCTGCTCGTGACCGTGGGCGCGCGCCACCAGACCATCAAGTCCTTCGGCTACGACTACAACACCGGCGCAGCGAACGCGCGCTACGACGAAAGCGACGTGACGCCGGTGGCGGGCATCGTCTACAAGCCGATGAAAGGCGTGTCGGTCTACGCCAACTACAGCGAGGCGCTGCAGCAGGGCCCGGTGGCGGCGGGCACCGACATCGTCAACCAGGGCGAGGTGTTCGCACCCTTCGTCTCGCGCCAGAAGGAAGTCGGCGTCAAATACGACAGCGGCAAATTCGGAATGACGGCAGCCGTGTTCGCTACCTCCCAGCCGAGCGCCTACGTCCAGGACCGCCGCTTCGGCGTGTTCGGCGAGCAGCGCAACCGCGGCCTGGAGCTGAGCGTGTTCGGCCTGCCTGCGCGCGGCCTGCGCCTGCTGGGCGGCCTGACCCTGCTTGAAGCCGAGCAGCGCCAGACCGCCGGCGGCGTCAACGAGGGCAAGGATGCGATCGGCGTGCCGGGCACGCAGCTGAACCTCGGCGCCGAATGGGAAGTGCCTGGCGTGCAGGGCCTGTCGCTCAATGCGCGCGCCCTGTACACCGCGACCCAGTACGCGGATGCGGCCAACACCCAGAAGCTGCCATCGTGGTCGCGCCTCGACATCGGGGCGAACTACCTGATGCGCTTCATGGACCGCGACGTGACCCTGCGTGCGCGCATCGACAACGTCACGGACAAGAACTACTGGGCGTCGGCGGGCGGCTATCCGGGCTTCGGCTACCTGGTGCAGGGCGCGCCGCGCAGCGTGGTGGTGTCGGCGACGGTCGATTTCTGAGCGCCGCCGAACGGCCCGTCAGAAGCGGACCTTGAGGTAGGCGGAAGGTCCGGTCAGTTTCAGGTCGAGGTCGGCGCTGCGGTCGCCGTTGCGGTGCAGGTCGATCTTCTGGATGCCGTAGTCGAGCACCAGGCCGACGTTCTTCGCCGCCATCCATTCGATGCCCGCGGCGGCGTTGACCACATGGCCCTCGACGCTGCCGCCATTGCGCTTGACCCCGCCCGCCTCGGCATACAGGCGCACCCTGTCGTTCAATGCGTGGCGCCATGCCAGCTCGATGGTCGGCGCCCACACGCTGTCGCTGGCGGAACCGGACCCGCTCCAGCTGTAGGTTTCGAGCGGCGCTTCGGCGCGCAGGTCGGCCTCGGCCGTCGCCGAGATCCTGGCGCGCAGGTGGGCGGCGCCCAGGCCGATCCCGAAGGCATTCCTGTCCGAACCGAACCAGTATTTGTAGGCCAGGCGCGCCATCTCGATGCGCAGCTTGGCATCCGCGCGGATGCTGCCGCTGACCGGGCGGCCTTCGTAGACCGTGGCGCCGCTCGGCGCGGCCGCGTAGTCCTCGTTGAAGCGCCAGTAGTCGAAGGACGCGCCATGGCGCTCGCCAAACAGCAGTTCGGCTTTCACGCGCGGCAGGGTGCCGTCGCCGAGCTTCTCGTCGGGCGTGTCGACGCGGCCGTAGCGGGTATCGCCGCCGAGGCGGATTTCCGGTTCGGCATGGAAGGCGCCGACCGACAGGCTCATGCGATCGAGCGCCGGCGACTGCTGCGCCTGGGCCATGCCGGCGGCGGCCGCGCCGAGCAGGATGGCGCCTTTCAAGAATTTAACGGATACGACGGACGTGCGTGATGCAGGGCGAGACATGGATACTCCGATCATCAAGGGTGTGTTCAGAAATGTCCGCCAGACTATGTCTAGCGCGACAACACCCTGATTATCGCAGTTATCAAAATATTATCCCGCACGATTGGCGAATCTTGATTCTATAAATACACGGCGCCGCTAGTGCGGCAGCTTCCGGCCACGGGCAGCGAGACCTCGGCGACGGTGCCCTGCCCGTCAGGCTTGCGATGCAGGCTGATTGACGCGCCATGCTGGCCGGCGATTTCCTTGACGATCGCGAGACCCAGCCCATGTCCACCGGGCGCCGCTCCCGGCGAACGGTAGTACGGCGTGAACAGTTTGTTCATTTCCCCGGCCGGAATCGGGCGTCCGTCGTTCGCCACCGAGACCAGCGCGCGGTCGGCCCGCCGCGCCAGCCGCACCTCGATCTCGCCGTCCGGCGCG
This sequence comes from Massilia sp. UBA6681, assembly GCF_002454935.1. NCBI lineage: Bacteria > Pseudomonadati > Pseudomonadota > Betaproteobacteria > Burkholderiales > Oxalobacteraceae > Massilia > Massilia sp. UBA6681. The sequence goes on along the minus strand of NZ_DKJX01000084.1, from coordinate 157,664 downwards.
CCGTGGACCGAGGCGTTGTCGATCAGGTTCTGCAGCAGGCGCCGTAGCTGCGAGGGCTCGCCCCACACATGCACGTCCTGCTCCGCGTCCAGGCTGATGCCCTGCCCGCGTCGCTCGAGCAGCGGATCGAGCGTTCCGATCACATCATGGCAGACCTCCAGCAGGGAGACCTGCTGCGGCGCGTAGTCGTCGCTGCGGGCGCTGATGCGGCTCAGGGTCAGGAGCTGCTCGGCCAGCTTGCTGGTGCGGCGCGCCGCGACGAGTGCCTGATCGAGCGCTTCGGCGCGCTCGGCATCGGCCGGCGCACGCACGGCATTCTCGAGGTGCAGCTGGACCGCCGCGATCGGCGTGCGGATCTCGTGCGCCGCGGCGTCGATGAACCGTTGTTCGCGTTCGAAAGCGGCCTTGATTCGGTCGAGCAGGCTGTTGAGCTCCTCGATGATCGGCGCCAGCTCGGTTGGTGTCTCCGCGAGGCGCACCGGATCGAGCGAGTCGGGGGTGCGCGCCGCGATGCGCGCGGCGAGCTCCTTGAGGGGACGCATGCTGCGCACCAGGACCAGGTTCACCGCAACCAGCAGCAACAGACCGCCGCCGATCAGCGGCGCGGTGATCGACATGCCGATATACTCGGCCAGCTCGCCGCGCACCTCCTCCTTCTCCGCCGTCATCACCCAGATATCCCCGGAGCGCAGGGCGAAGACTTCCCATAGCGTGTCACCGACCTGGTGAACGCTGAAGCCGGCAGCCAGCGGCGCCAATGCTTCATTCGGCGCCGAGGCGGATTTCGCCAGCAGCACGCCGTCGGCGCGCCACACCTGGAAGGCGATCTTGGTCTCGTAGCGGTGCCCGGCGGCCCCGGGGGCGTCGCTGGTCGAGGTCTCCAGTTCGGGCGGCAGTGCGATGACGAGCGGCTGCGACAGCGTCGCCGTCGACAGTTGCTGCGCCACCAGCGCCTCCAGCACCCGCGCCGAGGTCGCCAGGCGGGCGCTGAACAGCTCTTCGGATTCGTGCCGCGCCACCAGCTGCGCGGCCACGCCGATGCCGCCAAACACCAGCACGATGCAGACCAGCGTGGCGACGACCAGGCGGCGCCGGCCGGAATAGATGCGCGTCCTCATGCGCCGACGTCGCCCAGGCGGTAGCCGACGCCGCGGATGGTCTTGATCGCCGCCGGGGCGAGCTTCTTGCGCAGGTGGTGGACGTGCACGTCGATGGTGTTGCTCTCGGCGCCCTCGCCCCAGCCATACAGGGACTCTTCCAGCTGCGCCCGATTGAATACGCGCAGCGGGTTCTCGGCGAGCTGCTTGAGCAGCATGAACTCGAGGCGCTGCAGCTCGACCGGCTGGCCGTGCCACGACGCGCGCAGGCTGTCCTCCTCCAGCACCAGGGCGCCGCGCTCGATCCGGTTCACCGGTCGTCCGCCGTGGCGCCGCAGCAGCACGCGCAGGCGCGCCAGCAGCTCGTCCAGCTCGAAGGGCTTGACCAGGTAATCGTCGGCCCCGAGGTCCAGGCCCTGGACCCGGTCACGCATCGCGTCGCGCGCCGACAGGATCAGGACCGGCACGCCGTTGCCGCTGGCGCGCACCCGCTCCAGCACCCGGGTGCCGTCCAGGTCGGGCAGGCCGAGATCGAGCACCGCCAGGTCGAAGGCATTGTCGCGCAGTGCCGCCACCGCGGAAGCGCCGTCGCGCACGTGTTCGACCGTGTAATGCGCGCGGCGCAGCGCCACCAGCAGCCCGTTGGCGAGCAGCGCGTCGTCTTCAACCAGCAGCAACCTCAAGATGGCCTTCCTTCCCGTGTACTCGTCACTTCTTCCCTTCCGCAATCTTGTTCAACAACTCCCTGATTTCCCCGCGCCGGCCCTCGTCGGCCAGCTTGCGGCCCGGGCGTGCCGGCGCCTGCAAGGCCTTGCGCAGGTAGCGCTCGGCATTGCTGTAGTCGCCCTGGCGCAGCAGGTAGTCGCCGTAAAAATAGTTCGGATCGATCCCGTCCGGATTCACCGCCAGGCCTTTCTTGAGGAACTCCTCCGCCCGGGTCTTGTCGCCGAAGCCGATCGGCCAGCCCGGCACCTGGTAGTACAGCGAACCGAGGCTGGTGTAGGCCGAGCCGTTGAGCGCGTTCGGATCGAGCGCCAGCGCCCGTTCCAGCGACTTCCTCGCGTTCTTGACGTACTTTAACGCGCCGAGGCCGCCTTTGGCGCCGGCATAGGTGGACTCGACGATCGCGTACCAGATCAGCACGTCGGCATTGCCGGGATTGCGCGCCGCCATCTGCTCGCTGTCGGCCAGCAGGCGCGCGAACTCGGCTTCCTGGCGCGCTGCAGGCGTTCCATACTTGATCTGTTCCCAGCCCTGCTGCATGCGCGCGACATCCTCGGCGGGCCCGGCCCAGGCGCTGCCGGCCAGCAGCGCCGCGGCGGCGAAGGCCGCTATCCATCGATATACGGTGTTCATCATCTTCTCCTTTGTACTTCGCTTATGTTATCGAGGCAAGTATTTTCGAATCTGGACCAGCTGCTTGCGGATCGCCTTGTCGGGTATGCCGGGCAGCAGCTTGTTGACCAGGACGAAGAAGCGTTCCGCCGAGCCCAGGGTTCGGGTCGCGGCACTTCCCGCGAGGAAGGCCATGAACGCATCCGCGACCGCTTCGGGCGAATCCTGCGTCGTGCGCAAGGCCTGGTTCATGTCGTTGACGGCGGCGCTGTTGATCGGCGTGCGGGTGGCGCGCGGCGAGAAATGGCGCACCGAGACCGTCGAATCGGCGTACTCGCGCCGCAGCGCTTGCGAAAAACCGGCCAGGCCGGCCTTGGCGGCGCCATAGGCGGCGAAGCCCGGAAAGCCGAGCGCGCCGAACACCGAACCGATGTTGATCACCTGGGCCCGCGGCGCCGCACCCAGCAGCGGCAACAGTTCGCGCGTGAGCAGCATCGGCGCCAGCAGGTTGGTCTCGACCTGGGCGCGGATGGCGGCGGGATCCTGGCTCTCGAAGGCGTGGAAGCCGCTCACGCCGGCGTTGTTGATCAACAGGTCGATCCCGCCGCTGGCGCGCGCGGTGGCGGCGATGGCGCTCGCGGTATGGGGATCGCACAGGTCGCCGCAGACGATCTGGACGTCGCAGCCGCGCAGCTGCGCCGCCAGGGTCTCGAGCGCCTGGCGCTGGCGTCCCACCAGGATCAAGAGCGCGCACTGCGGGGCCAGGCGGGCAGCGATCGCGGCGCCGATGCCGCCGCTGGCGCCGGTGAGGACGGCGCGGTAGCGCCCGGGTTGCGGTGACCGCGCCATCTCAGGCCGCCTTCCCGAACAGCGCCTCGCCGCGCGGCAGGCTGCGGAACACGTTGCCGTACAGCCCGTACATCATGCGCGCCATGTGGACCACCGCTGCACGGTCGGCGTCGTCCTCGAGCCGGTTCATCAGCGTTTCGAAGAAGGCCACGTGTTCGAGGTCCAGGCTGCCGTGCGAACTCAGGTAACTGAAGGCTTCCGGCGGCAGCGACAGCGCGCTCTGGATGGTGCCCGCTGCGTGGGTGGCCAGCGCGGTGCTGGTTCCTTCCAGCACGTGCACCATCCCGAAGAAGCCGACCGGGTTGCCGCGGTCCACCTGGTGATAGGCATAGGCCACCATCAGCTCGGTGCTCGGGTGCGGACGGGCGCGGCGCACCGCTTCGGCGTCGCCGCCGCAGGCGCGGATGTCGGACAGGATCCATTCCTGGTGCCCGACTTCCTCCTCGATGTATTCGGCGATCGCCTCGCGCAGCCATTCGTGGCGTTCGCCGAGGCGGCTGCCGCAGGCCATCAGGAGCGGCACCGTGTGCTTCACGTGGTGGTAGGCCTGCGACAGGAAGGCGATGTACTGCGAGATCACCACCTGGCCCTGGAGCGCGTCCTGGATGATCGGGATGGAAAACATCTCCTGGCGCTCGGCCAGGGTGACGGATTGCAGTTGGTCGAAAAAGTTCACGTTGAATACTCCGGTTGATCGAACAGGGATGCGATGTCGTGCGCGTGGGCGGCGCGGATCGCGGCGCGGCGCAGGCGCCCGTTGGGGGTAAGCAGGCCCGCCGCCGGAGAAAATGGCGGCACGGGGCGCCAGCGCCGGACCTGCGCGTAGTCCGGCAACTGCGCGTTGGCGCGGTCGACCGCCTCCTGCAGCTGCGCCGGTGCCAGGCCGGGGCGGGCCGGCACCAGCAGCGCGCCCAGATAAGGCTGGGCCTCGCCGAGCACCATGGCCTGGGCGAACAGGCCGGTGCCGAGCAGGACCGCTTCCGGCCACTCCGGGGAGACGTTACGGCCATAGCCGGTGATCAGGATGTCCTTCTTGCGGCCGTCGACGAACAGGAAGCCGTCCGCGTCGAGGTGCCCCAGGTCGCCGGTCGCCAGCCAGGGATCGGCCGCTACCGGCTGGCCCAGGTAGCGCGCGACGCAATCCTCGACCAGGATCTCGCCGTCGGCGGCGATGGCGACGCGCCGGTGCGCCAGCGGTCGCCCGACGCTGCCGTCGCGCTGGGCCCCCGGCAGGTTCAGCGCCACCACCGACGCGCACTCCGACAGCCCGTAGCCCTCGAACACCGGGAAGCCGCGCGCCCGGGCGGCCTCGATCAGCTGCGGCGGCATCTTGCCGCCGCCCACCGCCACGAAACGCAGGCTGGCGATGCGCCGGTCGCCGGGCGCGCTGGCGGCCACCAGCGCCCCCAGCATCTGCGGCACCAGCGTGATGCTGTGCGGCGCATGGCGCGCGATCGCATCGAGGCAGGCGCCGGCATCGAAGCCGCTGGCGCCGCGCATCCCGGTCTCCTGCAAGGGCGGACAGATCGTGGTGGCGCCGCTGAGCAAGGCGGTGTACGGGCCGGCCAGGTTCTCGAGCAGCACCGCGAACGGCAGCAGGCACAGGTGGCGTTCCAGTCCCAGCGGCGCAACGCCGTCGCACAGGGCGCGGGCTACCTCCCATTGCTGCCCGGCGGACAGGCAGACGCCCTTCGGCGCCGAGGTGGTGCCGGAGGTGAAGGTCAGCTTCTGCACGCCGTCGAGCGGCGCGGCGCGCGGCGCGCGGCTGCTTTCGCACAGCGCCAGCGGGCCGCCCGTGTCGTGCGCCACGTCGAAGCCAAGCGCCGCGCCCTGCCCCGGATCGGCGCAGAACAGCGCGCCGATGCCGCTCTCGGCCACCACGTGCGCCCACTGCTGCGCGGTGAAGAACAGGGGCAGCGGCACCAGGGTGAGGCCGAGCGCCTGCGTGGCGAGGTCGACCATCAGCCACTCGGGCGAATTGTCGGCCAACATTCCTACCGGGGCCTGGGGCCGGGCGCGCGCGCCGAGCGCGGCGCCGATGCGCGCGATGCCCTGCGCAAGCGCGGCGCGGTCGAGCCCGCGCTCGCCGTCACTCAGCAGGATCGCGTGGTCGGGCAGCGAGTCGAGCAAGTTCTGAATATCCATATTGAATGTCGCCAAACATGACTTGTGGGTGGGTGTCGTAATAGCTGCCCCACTGGCTGCCGCCGTCGGGCAGGCGCGCCGGATCGGCGCACGCCAGCACCTGCGGGCGCAGCTGGAGGCGGCTGAAGGAATTGAGCAGGCTGGTGGTGGCGGTGAAGGCCACCACGCGCAGGCCGAGCCCGTGCAGCAGGCTGGTGGTGCCGACGATCAGGGCGCGCGCCGCGCCCGGATGCAGCGCCGCCAGGTTCCCGACCTCGACGATGTCGGTGCGCGCGACCGGACGGCCGAGGCGCGCGCCGATCTCCGCTTCGATCGGACCGTCCAGGTAATGCTCGAGGAAGAGCGGATGGGCGCCGGCCAGCGAAAAGCCCAGCGCGGCCGTCCAGGCGCCCTCGGCATCGCGGCAGCCCACCAGGGTGTCGCTGAAGTGAGCGATATGCGCGCCGTAGTTCTTCAGGAAGGCGGCAGCGATGAAGGCCTCGAGCTGCGCGCGTCCCGGATCGCCCCGCTCGTAGCATGCGAGGCTCGTTCGGGGCCGGCGCGGCAGGCGCGGCGGCAGGGCCTGGCCTGCAGGCGGTTCAAGAATGTTCATCATGCGTGGCCTGCTTGCTGCTGTTTCAATGGTGCAAGCCTATGCAGCGAACATTAAACCCAGATTAAGCGGACTGCAGCGCAGGACAGTTCGCCGCAATACTGACAAAACGCCAAGAGATATTTTCGCGACGATGTCTCTACGGGCGGGAGGCTGCAACACGCCGCCCCTGCACCCGGAGCAGCGCCAGCCCCATCGCCAGCATCGCGAAGTGCGCAGGCTCCGGCACCCCGGGCACCGGCGTCAGCAGCGTGGAGCCGTAGCAGAACACGCCTGTCCGGTCGCAAGAGTGGGCCAGGATCTGGCCACGATCGTTGATTTCGTCAGCCGAAACCAGCAACAGGTCGGCGCCGGGGTCGATGAGGGTGTTCGGGTCGATCAGTTCGCCGTCGGCATACAGGAAGGGGCGACCGTCCGTAACGCCGACGACCTGGCCGCGGTTGTTGATGTCGTAGCCGAAGCTGTTCGCCGCCCAGGGCGTCAGGTTGGTGAAGGTGTCGCCATCCCACAGGAAAGCGTGGGTGCGGCCGTTGGCGCCGGTGACGGAGCCGGTCACCCAGCCGGCATCGTTGATGGCCTGGCCGATCACCGGCTTTCCTCCGAAGAGCGGCAGCTCGGACAAGACCCCGTCGCTGTACACCGCCGTGCGCGGGACGTAGCCGTTGTCGTAATCGTAGTAGCCGACCAGCAGCTCGCCGCGCTCGTTCAAGTCGCCGGCCCCGCTGTTGTCGGGCTCCAGGACGTGCACCACGCCGTCCCTGAGTATGGCGGCGCGGAAGTCCGCGCTGCGGGCGGCGATCTTGCCCCGGTTGTTGATGTCGCGCACATCCTGCAGGCCATAGCGGGTCGTCAGGTCCACCATCCGCCCGTCGGAATAGAAGAAAGAGTGCGCTTCGCCCGTGCCCGTGGTCGAGATCCCGACCGCCTCGTCGAGGTCGTTCAGGGCGCGGACCTGCGTGACGTAGCCGCCCAGGCCGCCGACCGGTTCCCCGAAAGGCGAACGGATGATCCCGGCACCCTGGTACGGCGTCTCGGGTCCGTAGCTGTTGACCGCGAAATGTCCCTGGTTGTTGAGCGCAAGCGCACTCGCATACTTGCTGCCCGCCGGCGACGTCGAGAAATATTCCGGGACCGCAGCGGCAATCGGCGCCAGCATGGCCAGCAGCGCCGCCAAGCCGGCGCGACACACGTGCCTGTTCATCATCGCCCCCTGGCGGCGGTCTTCACGCCGCAGTCGAATCCATTCTGACATCGGCGGACCCTGGAGCGCCGCACGCGCCTGCGTGCCGCATCCAGTTCCATTCAGGGCACGATCGCCACCTTCAGCACGCCGTCGCGCTGGTTGGCGAACAGCTCATATGCTTCCTCGATACGCTCGAGGGGGAAGCGGTGCGTGACCAGCGGCCGCAAATCGACCCGGCCCGAGGCCACGATGTTCATCAGCCGCCGCATGCGGTGCTTGCCGCCCGGGCACAGCGTCGTGATCAGCTTGTGGTCGCCCAGGCCGGCGGCGAAGGCGTCGACCGGCAGCCCCAGCTTGCCTGAATACACACCCAGGCTCGACAGGGTGCCGCCGGGGCGCAGTGCGCGCAGGCAGCTTTCGAAGGTCTGCTGGGTGCCCAGGGCCTCGATCGTGACGTCCGCGCCCTGCCCGTCGGTGAGTTCGAGGATGGCCTGGACCGGATCGGTCTGCCGGTAATCGATGACATGGTCCGCGCCCAGCCGTTTGGCCATCTCGAGCCGCGCCGGCACGGTGTCGACCGCGATGATGCGGCTGGCGCCGCGCAGCCGCGCGCCGGCGGTGGCGCACAGGCCGATCGGTCCCTGGGCGAACACCGCCACCGTATCGCCAATGCGGATCGCGCCGTTCTCGGCGCCGCCGAAGCCGGTGCTCATGATATCGGGGCACATCAGCACCTGCTCGTCGCTGAGCCCATCCGGGACCGGGGCCAGGTTCGCTGCCGCGAACGGCACCCGCACGTACTCGGCCTGGCAACCGTCGATGGTGTTGCCAAAGCGCCAGCCCCCCATTGCATGCCCCCCGCACTGCGACTGGTGCGCTTCCAGGCAGGCGTGGCACTGGCCGCAGGGCGTGATCGCGCCGACCACGACACGTTGCCCGAGCGTATAGCCCTCGACACCCGCGCCGAGCTCGGCGATGACGCCAACGGGTTCGTGTCCGATGGTCAGACCGGGCTCGACCGGATACTCGCCTTTCAGGATATGCACGTCGGTCCCGCAAATGGTCGTCATCGTCACCTTGACGATGGCTTCGCCGGGCCCGGCCTGCGGCACCGGCTTGCGCTCGAGCGCGATCCGACCGGGGCCGGTAAATACTGCCGCTTTCATCGTTTCCATGGAAGCTCCTTTTGGTAGGAAGAGACGCTCAGCGCGCCATCAGCACGGCCATGGTCGCCTCCTGCAGCACCTTCCTGGTGACGCCGCCGAGGAACAGTTCGCGAAACTGCGAGTGCCCGTAGCATCCGATGACGAGCACATCGTAGGCCTCCTGGTTGGCCAGCGTGAGCAGGGCCTGCCCGCCATCGATATGGCGGTTGAAGGCAATGATCTCGGCCTGGACCTCGTGGCGCGCAAGGAAAGCGGTCAGGTCGGCCCTCTGCTGTGCGTCTTCCAGGTCGGTGTTGCCGGGCGAGCGGAAGGAAACGACCGTCACGCGCACCGCGCGCCGCATCAGCGGCACCGCGGCCAGCAGTGCGGCCGATGCTTCCTTGCTGCCATTCCAGGCGGCCAGGACATGCCGCCCCATGAAATGCGTCACCGGCGCGCAGGGAACGACCAGCACCGGGCGGGCGCAAGTGAAGGCAACGTACTCGGGAATACGCCCGACGGTTTCGGCCAGGGCCTCCGTCAGGTCGTCCTGGTTGACGACGACCAGGTCGGCAAAGCGTCCCATCCGCGCCAGGGCCTCGCTGGCGAGGTCGCAGACCAGGCGCTTCTCGAACGCGACGCCGGCCTCGCCGGCGAGCACGCCGAATCTGTCGAGCGCACGCGCTGCTGACTCGTTCAGGGGGCCGAAATAGCTGGCTTCGAGGCTGCCCGGCGCCGCAGGGTAGCCGTGCGGGAAGACCTCGCGCGAGACGCCGATGGCGGCGACGCCGATCAGGTGCGCCTCGTGCTCGGCAGCCAGCCTGGCCGCGAGCCGGATGCGCTGCGGGGCATGGCGCGACTCGTCGGCATGTACGAGAATGGTCCTGTAGCTCATCGGTCTTCTCCCGTTGGCAATGACATCGGAAACTCGGCCTGGCGCTGGCGGCGTGCCGCCAGACGCGCCGCGGCGCGTCCCGCGAGCGGCCCCGGCACACGTCCCCGGCGCAGGGCCAGCACCGCGCCGCGCGCCGTGGCCAGCACGCGCAGGCCGCAGAAGCGGTGCAGCGACAGCAGGTCCGGCAAGGCAGCCACGACCGCCCGGCCGACGCCCAGGTCGCCGGCTTCCACCAGGGGCACCGCGTGATGCAGGGCGTTGAGCAGCAGGGCATTGTCGCGGCGCTGCTCGTGCACCCCGGAAAACCCGGTCGCTTCCATCAGCGCCTCCTCGCGACGGAAGGCGGCTTCGACGGCAGCGCTCAGGTGCACGAACGCGGCAGGAAAACGTTCGTCCGGCTCGCCCGCAACGGTGCGGACCTGCGCCAGCAGCAGCTTGCGCGCATGCGCCAATGCGCGCACGATGGTGTGGGCGCCCGGCGCGGGCGCTGACGAGGCAAGCATGATGACACCTTCGATGTTGACCGGGGTAGAGGTGGCAGTCTCGCTCTTTCCCCCCTACCCTGTATTTGATGCAGATCAAATGGGCTAAAATCGCTGCAAGGCCGCATGCGTTCGACGGTCAAAGAAGGGGTCATCCAGCCTCGACAGGCTTGGGGCGCTTGGCGGCAACCGGCAGGAGCATCCATGAGCATCCGCAACCTGAATCACCTGTTCGCGCCCGCGTCCGTGGCCGTGCTCGGCGCTTCCGACCGTGCGGGCAGCGTCGGCGCCACTGTGTGGAACAACCTCGTCGCCGGCGGTTTCCGCGGGCCGCTGTGGCCCGTGAACCGGCGCCATGCCCGGGTTGGCGGGCAGCAGGCATGGCGCAGCGTCGCCGACCTGCCGGCCGTACCGGAGCTGGCCGTGATCTGCACACCGGCCGCTACCGTACCCGGCCTGATACGCGAACTCGGCGCGGCCGGCTGCCGCGCCGCCATCGTCATCAGCGCCGGCCTGGACGCTCCCGCGACCGAAGGCGATCCGGGGCAAAGCTTGCGCCAGGCCATGCTCGACGCCGCCCGACCGTGGCTGCTGCGCATCCTCGGGCCCAACTGTGTCGGCCTGCTGGTGCCGGGCATCGGCCTGAACGCCAGCTTCGCGCCCGCCGCGGCGCTCCCCGGGCGGCTGGCCTTCGTGGCCCAGTCCGGCGCCCTGGTTACCGCCGTGCTCGACTGGGCGGCGGCCCGCCGCATCGGCTTTTCCTGTTTCGTTTCGCTGGGCGACGGCAGCGACATCGATTTCGGCGACCTGCTCGACTGGCTGGCCGGCGACGCGGGCACCGATGCCATCCTCCTGTACGCCGAAAGCGTGCGCCAGGCCCGCAAGTTCATGAGCGCGGCGCGCGGAGCGGCGCGCGGCAAGCCTACCCTGATCGTCAAGTCCGGCCGCGGCGCCGACGCGGCGCGCGCCGCATTCAGTCATACCGGCGCGCTGGCCGGCTCCGACCTGGTCTACGACGCAGCCATCCGCCGCGCCGGCATGCTGCGGGTCTACACGACGGCCGAGCTGTTCGACGCGGTCGCGACCCTGGCCCGTACCCGGCCTCCGCGCGGCGAGCGGCTGGCCATCCTCACCAACGGCGGCGGGCCGGGCGTGATGGCGACCGACGCCCTGCTCGACGGGGGCGGCGTACCGGCCCGGCTCGCACCAGATACGGTGGCGCGCCTGGACGAAGGCCTGCCCCCGCTGTGGTCGCACGGCAATCCGGTCGACATCGTCGGCGATGCCCCTGCCGAGCGTTACCGCCACGCGCTGGCCGCGCTGCTGGATGCGCCTGAAGTCGACGGGGTGCTACTGATCCATGCTCCGACCGCCATCGTGGCGAGCAGCGAGATCGCCGCCGCCGTGCTGCCGCTCATCAACGGCAGCAGCCGTCCGGTGCTGTGCTGCTGGCTGGGCGGGCCGAGCGTGGCCGGTGCGCGCCACCTGTGCATCGAGGCGGGCGTGCCGGTATTCGACACGCCGGAGGAAGCGGTCAAGGGCTTCCAGCAACTGGTCGACTACCGGCGCAACAGCGACATCCTGGTGCAGGCGCCGGGCCCAAGCGAGATGGCGGTACCGGACCGCGATGCAGCAAGGTCCCAGGTCGAGGCCCTGCTGGCCGGTGGAGCAAGGGAGATCGGCGAGACCGACACCAAACGCCTGCTGGCTGCGTACGGCATTCCCGTGGTGCCCACGGAGAGCGTCGCGGACCGGGGCGCTGCGCTGGCGGCGGCGCGCCGGATCGGCTTTCCCGTCGCGCTCAAGATCCAGTCGCCGGACCTTGCGCACAAGACCGAGGTCGGCGGCGTCGTCCTTGACCTGGAGGACGAAGACGCCTTGTGCGCGGCCCTCGATGCGATGCTCCCGCGTGTCGCCAGCCTGCGCCCGCAGGCGCGGCTGGCCGGGTTTACGGTGCAGGCCATGGCGCGCCGGCCACAGGCACTGGAGCTGATCATCGGCATTACCACGGATCCGGTATTCGGTCCGGTGGTGTTGTTCGGCCATGGCGGCATCGCGGTCGAGGTCACGGCCGACCAGGCGGTCGGGCTGCCGCCACTGAACCGGGTACTGGCCGCCGACCTCGTCAAGCGCACCCGGGTGGCGCGGCTGCTGGCCGGCTACCGCAACCTGCCCCCGGCCGACCTGGACGCGCTATGCGACGTGCTGGTGCGGGTCGGACAGATGGCGGCCGACCTGCCCGAGCTCGTCGAGCTCGACATCAATCCACTGCTGGCGGACGCCGGCGGCGTGGTGGCGCTCGACGCCCGCATGCGGCTGGAACCGGTGCCGCCGGGCCGCGACGGCAGCGCGCGCCTGGCCATCCTGCCCTACCCGGAACACCTCGAACGCCAGGTCGCCAGCAGCATCGGGCCGCTGACGATCCGCCCGATCCGGCCCGAGGACGCGGCTGCGCATGTGGACTTCTTCAAGGCCTTGAGCCCTGAGGACGTGCACATGCGCATGTTCGGCATGATGCGCGAACTCTCTCCGCAACAGCTGGCGCGCTTCACGCAGATCGACTACGCACGCGAAATGGCCTTGATCGCCACCCGCGCCGTGCCGGCCGGCAGCGAGACGCTGGGCGTGGCGCGCGTCGTATTCGACCCGGACGACCTGCGCGGCGAATTCGCCGTGACGGTGCGATCGGACCTGCAAGGATGCGGGCTGGGGCGGATCCTGTTGTCCAGCCTGCTCGATTACTGCGACGCGCGCGGCGTGCCGCTCCTCGAAGGCCTCGCGCTCCCGGAAAACACGCGGATGCACAGGCTTGCCGCCGGCCTCGGCTTCGCGCTGGAGGGCGCCGCCGACGGCATGGTGCGCATGCGGCGGCCTCGTGAGCACGGGCATCCTTCGCCCTCCCCGCGGGAACACCCGCTATCGGAGAACGTGGACGCGGAATCCCGCTGCCCCACGCTGCACCGGCGCCCCTAGTCGGGATCCCTGGCTGGCCAGGCCCTCGCCAGCGCCTGCGCATCCGCCGGGGCCCGGACGTCGCCAGCCACCGGGCGCAGCACCATCACCGGGACCGGCGCATAGGCGAGCACCGCCTGCGTGACGCTGCCGGCCAGCAAGCGGCTGATCCCGCGCCGCCCGTGCGATCCCATCGCGATCAGGTCGCAACCGTGCTGGCGCGCCGCGTCGGCGATCGCCTCGGCCACGTCGAGCGCATTGGTCGTCACTTTCGTGCAAGGCACGCCGGCCGCTTGTGCGCGCGCGGCGATGGCATCGACATAGTGGGTGGCATGCTCCAGCAGCACGTCGGCCCGCGCGCCCGGATCGTAGGTCATCGAACCTTCGAGCGCCTGCAGGACCGGCTCGGGAAGGGCGACGCACAGCGCGACGATCTCGCTGCCGCACGCACGCGCAAGATCGATGGCGGTGTCGGCGGCCGCCTCGGCGACCGCCGAGCCGTCGGTCGGCACCAGGATGCGTTTGTACATGAATGCCATTCTCCCGCGCGCCTAGCGGTGCACCAGCACCGGAATCAGGCTGTGGACCAGCACTTTCTGTGTTTCGCTGCCCAGCAGCAGTCCCTTGATGCCCTTGTGCCCATGCGATGCCATCACGATCAGGTCGCAGAGCCGTTCGCGCGCCGTGGCGATAATGGCTTCGTACGGCTCGTCGGAGACGACTTGCACGCAGCTGCAGGGCACACCCGCATCGCGCGCCAGCGCCGCCACCTCGTCCAGGAGGCGCTGCCCGTGCGCCCTGCTGGATGCGAGATACTGGTCGCGGGTTTGCTCCATCATCTCGGCATTGGCGGTGAAGGTATGGAATTCGGGCGTGGCGGTCATGCCGACCACCTCGGCGCCCAGACTCTTGGCGAAGTCGACGCCGGCCCGGATAGCACGCTGGGATGCCTCCGAACCGTCGGTCGGGAGCAGGATACGCTGGTACATGGCAACCTCCATCACTAAGCCCTACAGGTCTGTACCGGTCAGGACATCCGGCACCAATCAGGCGCTTGCCGTTTGAGAGAATCGGTGCCAGTCTGCTCTCCCGGGCTCGCAGTTTCTTTGATGCAGATCAAGAACTTCCGGGTTCAGTACTGCGGCGCTATCGATCCTTCCTACGCGCAGATCGTCCGGCACTGGTACTGCGGAACGCGCTCGCCATATCGGACAATGGCGCGATCGTGGCGCAGGCGCTGTCGAGCTTTTCCGCCGCCTTCAAGGAAGCCAAGCTGGGTGACATCCACAGGGCGACGTGGACATGGGGCGATGAAAGCAAGGATGCCGCTGTCGTAAGCGAGCGCAATGGCGCGGGGAATGCGAGCGGCTAGCATGCCTATGGCGCGCCAGGGAGTTACCGCGCCAGCCTGACCGTCACCGACAGTCGTGGCGCAAGCACGACGGTACATCGACAGCTCACCATCCGACGCGCCGGGCCGCATGTGGCCGGCGAAGACGGCTAAGTCAACGGGGACGAACGTCCTCCTTGAGGGCCGCCAGCGCCATCTTTTCCACCAGGCCGGGCGCGATCAGCTTGAGGAAGCGCCCGAGCCTGCCCTTGGCCGTCATGACGACTTCGCGCCGGCGCGCCTCCATCCCTTCGATGATGAGGCGTGCGCATTCTTCCACGCTCATCGCGCCCTCCTCGTTCAGTGCACTCGCGCCCATCGGCTCCCCTTGCGCATTGAAGCCGCGGTAGCGGATCCTGGTCGCCACCACGCCCGGATAGGCGGTGGTCACGGACACGCCATGGCCCTTCACTTCGGCGCGCAGCGCTTCAAAGAAGCCGGTCATGGCAAACTTGGTGGCGCTGTAGGCGGTGCGCCCCGGCACGCCGACCAGGCCGGCCAGCGAGGACACCGCAACGATGCGGCCCCTCGAGGCCTTCAGCGCCGGCAGCGCGGCCTGGGTGCACCAGACCGCGCCCCACAGGTTCACGCGCATCAGCTCCTCGTACCAGGACAGGTCCTCGACTTCCTCGAACAGCGCATGGGCCGAGCGGCCGGCGTTGTTGACCAGGACGTCGATGCGCCCGAAGTGCTCGACGGCGCTGACCACCAGTCGCCGGCACTGAATCTGCACGCCGACGTCGGTCGCTACCACCAGCGTCTGCGCGCCCAGCGCCGCGCATTCGCCCGCCACCGTGTCGAGCTGGGCCGCGTTACGCGCCGCCAGCACCAAGGCCACGCTCGCGCCTTCTTTTGCCGCCAGCTGGCGAGCGATCTCGGCGCCAATGCCATCCGAGGCGCCGGTGATGATCACCACGCGCGTCATCGGAGGATGTCCGGTTGCTGCGATTTCACGATCTGCAGCGCGCTGGCGATCACGCTGCTCATGTCGCCCATGTTGGCCGGGACGATCAGCGAATTGTTGGTCTTGGCCAGCTTGCCGAAGGCGTCGACGTAGTGCTCGGCCACGCGCAGGTTGACCGCGTCCATGCCGCCCGGTTCGCGGATCGCCGCGCCCACCTGGCGCAGCGCGGCGGCGCTCGCATCGGCCAGGGCCACGATGGCGCTGGCTTCGCCCTGGGCGCGGTTGATCGCGGCCTGGCGCTCGCCCTCGGAACGGGCAATCGCCGCTTCGCGCTCGCCGCTGGCGATGTTGATCTGTTCCTGGCGACGGCCTTCGGAAGCGGCGATCAGGGCGCGCTTCTCGCGCTCGGCGGTGATCTGGCGCTGCATCGCGTGCAGGATCTCGGCCGGCGGGGTCAGGTCCTTGATCTCGTAGCGCAGCACCTTGACGCCCCAGTTGGCGGCCGACTCGTCGATCGCGTTGACGATGGTGGTGTTGATGTGATCGCGCTCTTCAAAAGTCTTGTCGAGCTCCATCTTGCCGATCACCGAACGCAGCGTGGTCTGGGCCAGCTGGGTGATGGCCTGGATGTAGTTCGACGAGCCGTAGGAGGCGCGCATGGCGTCGGTCACCTGGAAGTACAGGATGCCGTCGACCTGCAGCTGGGTGTTGTCCTTGGTGATGCAGACCTGCGGCGGCACGTCCAGCGGGATTTCCTTGAGGCTGTGCTTGTAGGCGATGCGGTCGATGAAGGGCACCACGATGTTCAGGCCGGGCGCCAGCACGGCGTGGAACTTGCCGAGTCGTTCGACCACCACCGCGTGCTGCTGCGGCACCACGTTGATGGTCTTGAAGATGAATACCAGCGCAATGATGAAGAACACCAGCGCCACAGTGCCGAACGTGAATTCCATGAGCATCCCTTATAGATGAGTATTAATTATTAGTTGGTCTTATGAATTAGCGAGGATCAGCCGGCTGCCGCGCACCTCGACGATGCGGTAGTCCCCTGCTTCAGGCTGCGCGCCGGGGCCGAGTTCGACGTCCCACAGCGCGCCGCGGTACATCACGCGGGCGCGGCCATCCACCCAATGCGCTACCGCGACGCGCTGCCCGATGTCGAGGTTGACGTTGCGGTCGCGGGTCGCATCAAGCTTGGCCGGCTTGCCGAAGCGGCTGCGGTGCAGGAGCGCGGTTGCGGCCAGGCCGACCAATGCGGCAGCCAGGGTCTGCATCGGGCCACTGGCGCCCGCCAGGGCGGCCAGCGCGCCGGCGCTCAGGCCGATCGCGATCATCAAGAGATAAAAGGTGCCGGTGAACAGTTCGGCGATCACGAGGATGCCGGCCACTACCAGCCAGCTCATCCAGTCCGTCATTGGCGTGTCTCCTTGAAGTGGTGGATCAGAAAAGTAAAAAACCCCCGCGGCCTGCGACAGGCGGCGAGGGCTCAACGATGTCGATGCGCTTGATTATTGTGTGCTTTCTGGCAAAGAGTTATCGATGCCAGTGTAGCAGGTCTGTCCTGGAAAGGAAGCTTCCCGGCCGAGCTTTATCGCCTGCGCATAAGACTGCCTTCGCCCTTCAACCCGCGGCCGCCGCCCATGCGACGGCACCGACCCCTGCGCCAACCAAGGCCTCCGCTGCCCGCGCCCACCTGAAGGCCGGCAAGCACGCCTGAGCGGGCGTGTGGCCAGCCCGTGCGAAGGCAGCGGAATGAAAAAACCCCGCTGCCTGCGCGGCGAGCGGGGTTGTGGCTACTGCCCTGGCCTGCTTACTTCGCGGCCAGCTTCTGCCAGGTCTCGATCACCGAGTCCGGATTGAGCGACATCGACTCGATGCCCTCGCCCACCAGCCACTCGGCGAAGTCCGGGTTATCCGACGGCCCCTGGCCGCAGATGCCGATGTACTTGCCCTGGGCGCGGCAGGCCTTGATGGCGAGGCTCAGCATGGCTTTCACGGCCGGGTCGCGCTCGTCGAAGTCCTTGGCCAGCAGCTCCATGCCGGAGTCGCGGTCCAGGCCCAGGGTGAGCTGGGTCAGGTCGTTCGAGCCGATCGAGAAGCCGTCGAAATACTGCAGGAACTGTTCGGCCAGGATCGCGTTGGACGGCACTTCGCACATCATGATGACGCGCAGGCCGTTCTCGCCGCGCTTCAGGCCATACTTGGCCAGCAGCTCGATGACCTTCTCGGCCTGGCCCAGGGTGCGCACGAACGGGATCATGATCTCGACGTTGGTCAGGCCCATGTCTTCGCGCACGCGCTTCATGGCCATGCATTCCATCTCGAAGGACTCGGCGAAGTCCTCGGCCAGATAGCGCGCGGCGCCGCGGAAGCCCAGCATCGGGTTCTCTTCGTCCGGCTCGTAGCGCGAACCGCCGATCAGCTTCTTGTACTCGTTCGACTTGAAGTCGGACAGGCGCACGATCACCGGCTTGGGCCAGAAGGCCGCGGCGATGGTCGCAACACCCTCCGCCAGCTTGTCGACATAGAAGGCGCGCGGCGAGGCGTGGCCGCGTGCCACCGACTCAACCGCCTTTTTCAGGTCGACGTCGATGTTCGGGTACTCGAGGATGGCCTTCGGGTGCACGCCGATGTTGTTGTTGATGATGAACTCGAGGCGCGCCAGGCCGACGCCGCCGTTCGGCACCGACTGGAAGTCGAAGGCCAGCTGCGGGTTGCCGACGTTGAGCATGATTTTGGTCGGGATCGGCGGCAGCTCGCCGCGCGAGACTTCGGTGATCTCGGTTTCCAGCAAGCCGTCGTAGATCTTGCCCTCGTCGCCTTCGGCGCACGAGACGGTAACAAAGGTGCCGTCCTTCAGCGCCTCGGTGGCGTCGCCACAGCCGACTACGGCCGGCACGCCCAGCTCGCGCGCGATGATCGCCGCGTGGCAGGTACGCCCGCCGCGGTTGGTGACGATGGCCGAGGCGCGCTTCATGACCGGTTCCCAGTTCGGGTCGGTCATGTCGGCCACCAGGACGTCGCCCGGCTGCACCCGCTCCATCTCGCTCGGATCGTGGATCACGCGCACCGGACCGGCGCCGATCTTCTGGCCGATCGCGCGGCCGCTCGTCAAGACGGTGCCGGTGCCCTTCAGGCTGAAGCGCTGCTGGGCGTCGGTGGCCTTCTGCTGCGACTTCACGGTTTCCGGACGCGCCTGCAGGATGTACAGCTTGCCGTCGCGGCCGTCCTTGCCCCACTCGATGTCCATCGGACGGCCATAGTGGTTCTCGATGATGACGGCGTACTTGGCCAGCTCGACCACTTCGGCATCGGTCAGCGAATAGCGGTTGCGCATCTCGATCGGCACGTCGACGGTGCGCACCGAGCGGCCGGCCTTGGCTTCGCTGGTGAACTCCATCTTGATGAGCTTCGAGCCGATGTTGCGGCGGATGACCGGCAGCTTGCCCTGGGCCAGCATCGGCTTGTGGACATAGAACTCATCCGGATTCACCGCGCCCTGCACCACCGTCTCGCCCAGGCCGTAGCTCGAGGTGACGAAGACCACGTCCTTGAAGCCAGATTCTGTATCGATGGTGAACATCACGCCCGCGGCGCCCGTGTCCGAACGGACCATGCGCTGCACGCCGGCCGACAGCGCGACTTCGGCGTGGGTGAAGCCCTTGTGGACGCGGTAGGAGATCGCGCGGTCGTTGTAGAGGGAAGCGAAGACGTGCTTCATGGCTTCGAGCACGTTGTCGATGCCGACCACGTTCAGGAAGGTCTCCTGCTGGCCCGCGAAGGACGCGTCCGGCAAGTCTTCGGCGGTGGCCGATGAGCGCACGGCGAAGGAGACTTCGGTGTCGGAATCGGCGACCAGGCGCTCGTAGAAGGCGCGGATTTCCTGTTCCAGGCGCGGCTGGAACGGGGTGTCGACGATCCACTGGCGGATTTCAAGGCCGGCACTGGCCAGCGCACGGACATCGTCGATGTCCAGGCCTTCCAGGCGCGTGGCGATGCGTTGCGCCAGCGAAGGCCCGCCATCGCTGTGCTCGAGGAAGTCGCGGAAGGCGTCGGCCGTGGTGGCGAAGCCGCCCGGCACGCGCACGCCGGCGCTGGCCAGCTGCGAGATCATCTCGCCCAGCGAGGCGTTCTTGCCGCCGACCGACTCGACGTCGGTCATGCGCAGGTTCTCGAACGATGCTACATAGACCCGTGATGCTTGCTCAGGCTCCTTCAATGCTGCTACAGACAGGTTAGTCATGGTGATGCACCCTTACTTGAGATAGAAACCTTGTGGCTGCCTAAAGCGCCTAACAAAACCTCCATGGCTGCGTTCACCGTCTCGCCGTACAGGCGTACTGTCTTCGACGGTGCGCCTTGCCCTGAAGGTTTTGTTAGACGCTTTGGTGCATCGTGCGGGACGACGGGGTGTTCTTGTTATTCTGGCCGTCGTGCAGCACAATGCAGAACCGTTGCCGAGCATTTTACCGCGTGAGCGGCAAACCTCGCTGCAACTTTGTCAGAATGACTTAGTATTTCGACACCATGATCGTAGAAACCACCGCTTCGCCCACCCCGGGTTCCGCCCCTTCCTCGCGCACCGTCTTCTTCGTCTCGGACGGGACCGGCATCACGGCGGAGACCTTCGGCCACGCAGTGCTGAGCCAGTTCGAGATGCGTTTCCGCCAGATTCGCCTGCCCTTCATCGACTCGGTCGAGAAGGCCCACGAGGCCGCGCGCCGCATCAACGACAGCTTCGCGCGCGACGGCCAGCGGCCGATCGTGTTCTCGACCCTGGTGAAGCACGACCTGTCGAGCATCATCCGTGCCGCCCGCGGCATGCACATGGACCTGTTCCAGACCTTCGTCTCGCCGCTCGAGCAGGAACTGGGCGTCAAGTCGACGCACACGATCGGACGCATCCACAATGCAGTGGACACCGAGGAGTACAAGAACAGAATCGAAGCGATCAACTTTTCGCTGGCCCATGACGACGGTCAGTCGCACAAGAATTTGGCCGAGGCGGATGTGATCCTGGTCGGGGTGTCGCGCTCGGGCAAGACGCCGACCAGCCTCTACCTGGCGATGCAATATGGCCTGAAGGCAGCGAACTACCCGCTGATTCCCGACGACTTCGAGCGCGGCAAGCTGCCCTCTTCGCTGCCGCCGTTCAAGGCCAAGCTGTTCGGGCTGACGATCACCCCGGAGCGCCTCTCGCAGATCCGCAACGAACGCCGCGCCGGCAGCAAGTACGCGTCGATCGAGAATTGCCGCTATGAAGTGAACGAAGCGGAAGCGATGATGCGCCGCGAGGGCATCCGCTGGCTGTCCTCGACCACCAAGTCGATCGAGGAAATCGCTACGACTATCCTGCAAGAGATCAAGCCGGACCGGCGCGAGTATTAAAGGTCTGGGAAAACGGTGGAGCCAAGCCAAGGTGACGTCCGCTTCTGGCCGTTCTCGATCATTTAATGGAAGCCAGTCCTTCCGTCCAATACGGGACTCAATTGTCAGTCAACGCGGTCGGCGGCGTTTGACAATCCAGCCAACTAGCATCAGGGCGCCGAAATAGATAGCGATGTTAGCCAACAGTGCACCGATGTATAACTTGTCTTCGATAAACGCAAGCTTCCCCTCGACGGAAATGCCTGGCTGATCATACAGATACCCGATAGGGAACCCGCCCTTGAGTGCAGGCTTATAGCAAGGCTCGAAGCGTGGAGCTCCACAAAGATTTCCATGCTGGACCTGCTCCGGACCTACGCGTTCAACACTGACCGAGAGTAGTGCAAGCGTAGTTGCTGCGGCTAACGCGAGGCTAGTAAAGGTAAGTCGCGAAAGAGTTCTTTTCATCTTTCGAGCCGCCTGTTCAGTAAGTTCAATCGCCTGCTAATGGCTGGCAGACGACCTACCTGGTCAGTCTGCTTGCGACCCAGAGCGGACCGTGACAGCGGTCGAACGATCAGCTCTTTTTGCTTTCAAGCGGAGGCCAGCAATGCACGGCGCCACTGGTCTCCCCCATTGCACGGCGCCAAACCTCTTCGGGAAAATAGCCGCGCTCCGTCAACGCTCCAAAAAAATCAGAGCTGCCCTTGGCCTCGCTCGGCACTACAACGGGGCCCTCTCGTCCGTGCAGTTGGATGATGATCGAGTCTGAAGAGTACAGGCCTTCATCCTTGAAGCAAACGCGCGAGATGTCGTCCCACAGGAATTCTTGATTCCAAGCAGGATCAAGTCCCCCAAGGACGAGCACCTTGACTCGTGCGTCATCAAACTCAACGGCCAGTATTTCACGCAACGGCTTTGGTCGTCTAGAAAGAAACCATTCCTTAATGCTCTGCAGACTGAACATGTCTTTCCTCAGATACGGGTATTACCGCTCTTGGCAGAACCCGGCTGTTGAGCTCAGCATAGCAGGTTGCCAAGCACGGAAAATCGCCAACTGTCACGAAGGACCATACCGACCCATTGCAGACATATGAATTGCTTTGGTGTGCCTGAAGTGATCATTGTGCTAGTCGAGGAGCTCGATACCGTTCACTGCACACCTTTTTCAGCTCAAAATCGTCACCAAATTGGTATGCAGTCACAACGCCGTAGAACTTGGTAACGAGGAGCGGCTCGGCGATCGCTTTGAGCGTTATCCCGACATCGCCACAGTTTCCTGCTTCAGCGGATAGGCCTTCCAGTGCAGGACTATCAATTAAGCGGTAAGTGTCTTTTTGGTACAGAAAATACGTATCGCGCACGCAGTAGGCATTTCCTACGAACCTCTCTATGCGGACAATCTTTCCGCCTTTACTCGGTATATCCACTTCGAATACTCGCCCTGTATAGTCGGCGTATTCCAGCAAAACGCTCTTCACCTGCTCAGGATTAGTTGCGCTCTTCCATATATTTTCTGCTGCGATCCCTCCACGATCTAAACAGTCTTGATCGCCAGGAAAACATAATTCTCGCTCCTGTGGCTTAGCTTGCAATGGACTGCCGGCTTCGTCCGCAACAGCATCTTGAACCAACGGCTTGCACGACACAACTTGGTCGGCCTGTGCAAAAGTTGAAGCGCAGGCCGTCGCAAGGCACAGCGCCAGAGTAGCTTTTACTAGCATGTCTGTCATAAATTCGAGATGTGGATTGTCCGCTGTTGGCCGTTTGCCGTCCTTTGGCCGAGGCCGCTCCGTTGCAGTCGTACACTCAGGGGCGATAACGGTTCTTGCCGAGTTCAGGAAGTTCATGTTATCGCCGGCTGACCGCACAGCGAAGCGAGGTGCCATCGATACTCCCGAGTGCGCTTCGCTCCCGGAGTTCATGTAGGACTGAATTAGGCAGTTGCGAAACCTTGTCGAACGCTGACGAAAAACATTGTGGCTCTGCATCTTTGATTCGACCACGGTCGTTATCAAAGACAATAAACAAGGCCGCACCGTCAGCGACACGAACTGTCGCCGCATAATTCTTGTCCGGACAGAATTGTGGCTTACATGCGCTGACAACCAGATATCCGTCTACAAGTGCATTTGTTGTTTCAACTAGCTCATTCATCATCGCCCGTCGCCAATCCCGCGGAACCGCTGTGGCCAGGGCCTCTTGCACGACAGGAACTGTAAAGAACTTGGGTCCGCCATACTTGCCCTTCTCCGAAACATAACGTTTATCCAGTTGGGACAAGTGGTCCCTTGGAGCAGCTGCGTGGGCTGAAGTGATGCCAGCGACAACTGCGAAGATGGAAATCAATTTGACGTGCATAAAAGATAGCCTGCGCTGCTGGTTGAGTACGCTATGGTCAATCTTACTCGCTTGAAGAGGAAAGTCGACCGCGAGCCAGCGCGAATGCCGTTCGAAACACACAATCTTCACAGTAGGTCGAAACGGCTGCTCCTGGCCGATAGCGGGCAGCCATATGGCTTCGTTACGAGCATGTCACCGTTCAAGCCAGCAACAGCTTTTGTCCTGGCGTCCTAAAAGCCAAATCAGAAGAAGTGCCGCCAGTCCTCGAGCCAGCCGGGGAAGGCCCCCGCTTCCATCGGATTGGCAATGTGGTAGCCTTGGGCATAGGTACAGCCGAGGTTCTGCAGGAAGTCCCAGTCCTGGCGCGTTTCCACACCGACCGCGACCGACATGCGGTCCAGGCTGTGCGCGAGGCCGAGGCAGGAGCGCAGCACCGTGCCCAGCGGGCGCCGCTTGGAGGCGCCGTCGACAAAACTGCGGTCGATCTTCAGTTCGGTGAACGGGATGCGCGCCAGCAGTTGCAGGTTCGAGCGGCCGGTGCCGTAGTCGTCGATCGCCAGGCCGAAGCCCATCATCCGCAGGCGCACCAGGCGCTCGATGAATTCCGGGTCGGTGTTCAGCACCGAGGATTCGGGCATCTCGAAGGTCAGGTATTCGGGCAGGATACGGTGGCGCTGCACGCAAGCGGTGATCTGCCGCACGAATGCCGGGTGCGCCAGGGTCTCGGGCGCCAGGTTCAGGCTGATCGGAACTGGAATGCCCTGGTCCTGGAACCAGCGGCAACGCTCGCTGGAGAGCTCGATCATGCTCCAGTCGAGGAAATCGACGCGGTTGTTCTGCTCCAGCGCATCGATGAAGGATCCCGGCCCCAGCACGCCGTGCTCGGGATGGCGCCAGCGCGCGAAGGCTTCCAGGCCCTTCACCTGCCCGGTGGCGAGCTCGATCTTGGGCTGGAAGAAGGGCTCGAACTGGCGCTTCTGCAGGCCGATGCCGATCTCCTGGAAGGAAAAGCTCGGGCCCTTGGGCGCAGCGTTGCTGCGCGCCAGCGGGGTGTAGTTGTCGAGCAGGGGCTTGAGCTTGGCGGAGGTGATCGGCTTGGCCGTCGTGCCCAGCAGGTCGACGCCATAAGCCTGGGCCAGGGTCTCGACCGAGAACAGCAGCCCGGCCGGCTGAGCGCCGGTGACGATCAGGCGCAGGCCCTCTGCGGCCGCGCCCAGCGCACCAAGATTGCGGATCAGTTCCAGTCCGTCCATGCCCGGCAGCGCCAGGTCGACGATCGCGACGTCCACCTTCGGCGAGAAGCCGGCTTCCAGCCGCTGCAGCGCCAGGTGCCCATCCGGCACGTCGGTCACGCGGCGCGCGCCGAGTTGGCCGAGCAGCTCGACCAGCGTCCTGCGCTGGGCAGCGTCGGCTTCCGCCACCAGGAAGTGCAAATGCGCGATGTCCATCTCTGCTCCAGTTGATCAGCCGCCAGATTACCCTGAAGGCCGAGCCGTCGTCTACGCCTGCGTTTGCCGCAGCTGCTCGAAAAAGCACACCGCGGCGCAGGCGGCCACGTTCAGCGACTCCACCTTGCCGGCATGGGGGACGGCGACGCGGTGGGTGGCCAGCTCGAGCAGCTCCTGCGAGACGCCCTGCCCTTCGTGGCCCAGGATCCAGGCGACCGGGCGGTGCAGGTCGAGCGCGTACAGGCGCTCGGCAGCGTAGCCGCTGGTGGCCAGCACCGGAACGCTGGCCGCCCGCACCAGCGGCGCGAGCTCGATGTTCTCGAAGATGTCGAGCACGAAGTGGGCGCCCATCGCGGCGCGCAGCACCTTGGGCGACCAGCAGAAAGCGGTGCCCGGGCTGCAGTAGACCTGCTTGATGCCGGAAGCGGCGGCGCTGCGCAGGATCGAGCCGACGTTGCCCGGGTCCTGCACGCCATCGAGCAGCACGCTCGATTCGACCAGGCCGGGCGCCTTGGAGGGCACGGGCGAGGCGACCACGAACACGATGTGCACGCCGTGCTCGACCTGGCTGATGGCGCCGAACAGCGCATCCGGCAACGCCGTCACGTGCGCGTGCAAGGCCTCGACGCGCTCGACGATGGCGGCGACTTCGGGATTGCCGAGGGCGCCCTCCGACACCACGCAATGCTCGGGCGCGCCGCGCAGTTCGAGCCAGCTCTGGCACAGGTGGACGCCGTCGAGAAGGCTGGCGCCAAGCTTGCGGCGTGCCTGCGAGC
This sequence comes from Massilia sp. UBA6681, assembly GCF_002454935.1. Taxonomy (NCBI): domain Bacteria; kingdom Pseudomonadati; phylum Pseudomonadota; class Betaproteobacteria; order Burkholderiales; family Oxalobacteraceae; genus Massilia; species Massilia sp. UBA6681. Next base: position 132,761 of record NZ_DKJX01000084.1, on the reverse strand, counting down.
TGGTGGCGAGCGCCTTCAGTTCCTTATAAAACGCGTTGTCGCGCGAGCTGACGTGCTTCATGCGCCGAACCTCATGCGGCGGCGAACAGGTCGGGCTGCAGCAGCCCGCGCACCGGCGCGAACGAGCGGCGGTGCACCGGCGACGGACCGTGCAGGCGCAGGCGTTCCAGGTGCAGCGGCGTCGAATAGCCCTTGTGCTGGTCGAAGCAGTACTGCGGGTATTGCGCGTGCAGCTGCACCAGCGCGGCGTCGCGCGCGGTCTTGGCCAGGATCGAGGCGGCCGAAATCGCATTCACCTTGTCGTCGCCTTCCACCACCGCGTGGGCGCGGATCTCCATCGGCGGGCAGCGGTTGCCGTCGATCAGGGCGATCGTCGGGACGGTTTGCAAAGCTTCCACCGCGCGGCGCATCGCCAGCATGGTGGCGTGCAGGATGTTCAGGGTATCGATCTCTTCGCAGGAGCACTCGGCGATGGCCCAGGCCAGGGCATGCTCCTTGATCAGGGGCGCCAGTTCGTCGCGGCGTGCTTCCGTCAGTTTCTTGGAGTCGCGCAGGCCCTCGATCGGCCGTTTCGGGTCGAGGATCACGGCGGCGGCGAACACGGGCCCGGCCAGCGGGCCGCGTCCGGCTTCGTCCACGCCGCATACGATGTCGGCGTCGGTAAACGGCCGCAGCCGTGGCGGCAGGCCTGGGTAGAGGTTGATTCGCTTCTTGCTCACTGTGTGCTCACTTCTTACGTCCAATCACGCGGAGCACTGCGTCCGCGCTCGCCTCGGCGCTGTTGCGCAGCAGGCTGTGATGCATGTCGGTGAAACGGCGCGCCAGCGCCTCGCTCCCGGCCGGGTCGTCCAGCTGGCGCCAGACCGCATCGGCCAGTGCCTGCGGCGTGGCCGCATGCTGAAGATACTCCGGAACGACGAATTCGCGCGCCAGGATGTTCGGCAGGCCGATCCAGGGCTGGTAGCCCATGTGGCGCATGATCTGCCACGAGGCGCCCATCACCTTGTAGGCGATCACCATCGGCTTCTTGAACAGCGCCACTTCCAGCGTCGCCGTTCCCGAAGCGACCAGCACCGCGTCGGCGGCGGCGATGGCGGCATGCGACTGCCCGTCGACCAGGCGCACCGGCACGTCGCTCAGGCCGGCCTTGTCCAGGATCTCGGTGTAATACGCGCGCTGGCGCTCGCCGGCCATCGGCGCGATGAACACCAGACTCGGGTCGCGCTGGGCCAGCAGCTTCGCCGCCGCCACGAAAGGCTCGGCCAGGTACTTCAGCTCGCCCATGCGGCTGCCCGGCATGATCGTCACCACGCGCGCGCCCTTGTCGATACCGAGCGCCTCGCGCGCGGCCGCCACGTCGGGTTTCATCGGAATCATCTCGGCCAGCGGATGCCCGATATAGGTCACCGGCACGCCGGCGGCGCGGTAGATCGCTTCCTCGAACGGGAAGATCACCAGCATGTGCGAGACGGCGCGCTTGATCTTCTTGATGCGTCCGCCGCGCCAGGCCCAGATCTGGGGACTGACGAAGTGGACCGTCGGGATGCCTTCCGCGCGCAGCTGTTCCTCCAGGCCCAGGTTGAAGCCCGGGTAGTCGGCGCCGATGAAGGCGGCCGGACGCTCGCGCAGCAGGCGGTCGCGCAGCGTGTTCTGGATGCCCTTGATCTCGCGGTAGCGCGGGATGATCTCGAACAGGCCACGCACGGTGAGCGTCTCGATCGGGACGTCGCTGTGCATGCCCTGCTCGATCATGCGCGGGCCGCCGATGCCGTGGAAACGCACGTTCGGCAGCTGCGGACGCAGGCCCGCCATGAGGCGCGCGGCGAGCATGTCGCCGGACACCTCGCCGGCGACCATCGCTAGCGAGACCTCAGCGGACGATGCCACGGGTGGCGCTGTCGAGGAATTCGCGCATGGCGCGGATATCGGCCGCGGCGGCGGCCTGTTCGGACTCGAGCGCCAGCAATGCGGCCTTGGCTTCCTCGAGGGTCAGGTTCGAGCGGTACACCAGCTTGTGGGCGCTGCGGATGCCGTCGATCTGCTCGCGGCTGAAGCCGCGGCGCTTCAGGCCTTCGATGTTGACGCCGCGCTGGCCGGCCGGGTTGCCCGACACCAGCACGAAGGGCGGCACGTCCTGGGTCAGGCTGGTGTACATGCCAACAAAAGCATGGGCGCCGATCTTGCAGAACTGGTGCACGCCGGCGTAGCCGGACAGGATGGCGTGGTCGCCCACGTGGACGTGGCCGGCCAGCTGCGCGTTGTTCGAGAAGATCGTGTGGCTGCCCACCTGGCAGTCGTGCGCCAGGTGCACGTAAGCCGAGATCCAGTTGTCGTCGCCCAGGCGGGTGACGCCGACGTCCTGGGCGGTGCCCAGGTTCATGGTGACGAATTCGCGAATGGTGTTGCCGTCGCCGATTTCCAGGCGGGTCGGCTCGCCCTTCCACTTCTTGTCCTGCGGCGCGGCGCCGATCGAACAGAACTGGAAGAATTTGTTGTCCTTGCCGATCGTCGTGTTGCCTTCGATGACCACGTGCGGGCCCACCACGGTCCCGGCGCCGATGCGCACGTCGGGGCCGATGATCGAATACGGGCCGACCTCGACCGAGCTGTCCAGCTCGGCCTTGGGGTCGACGATCGCGCTCGGATGAATCTTGCTCATATTACTGTCCTGCGGCTTCGTTGGCGCGGATGGTGCACATCAGTTCACCCTCGACCGCGACCTTGCCGTCGACGCTGGCGACGGCCTTGTACTTCCAGATGCCGCGCGACACGCGCAGGATCTCGACTTCCATCTTGAGCTGGTCGCCCGGCTCGACCGGACGCTTGAAGCGCGCGTTGTCGATGCCGACGAAATACACCACCGAATTCTCGTCCGGCTTGACGTTCATGGTCATGAAGGACAGGATCGCGGCGGTCTGCGCCATCGCTTCGATCATCAGGACGCCCGGCATCACCGGCTTGTGCGGGAAGTGGCCGTTGAAGAATTCTTCGTTGACGGTGACGTTCTTGATGGCGGTGATGCGCTTGCCCAGTTCGACGTCCAGCACGCGGTCGACCAGCAGCAGCGGATAGCGGTGCGGCAGGTATTCCTTGATCGCGTTGATGTCGAGGGTCTTGATGTCAGCGGTGGTCTGGACTTCGGTGGTCATTTTTGTTCTGTCAGTGTTTTGATGGTTTTTTCAAGCGTGCGGATCTTCTCGCGCATCGAGGCCAGGTTGCGCACGATGGCTGCGCTGCGCTCCCATTCGGCGTTCTTGGCCAGCGGGTAGAAGCCGGTGTACTGGCCCGGCTCGAGCACCGAGCGCGACACCATGCTGCCCGAGGAAATATGGACGTTGTCGGCGATCTCGAGGTGGCCCAGCACCATGGCCGCGCCGCCGAAGGTGCAGCCCTTGCCGATTTTCGCGCTGCCGGCCACGCCGACGCAGCCGGCCATGGCGGTATTGGCGCCGATGTGGCAATTGTGGCCGATCTGGATCTGGTTATCCAGCTTGACGCCGTCTTCGATGACGGTATCGGCCAGGGCGCCGCGGTCGATGCAGGTGTTGGCGCCGATGTCGACGTCGTCGCCGATCACCACGCGCCCGGTCTGCGGAATCTTGATGTACTTGCCGCCCTCGACCGCGAAGCCGAAGCCGTCGCCGCCGATCACGGCGCCGGAATGGATCACGCCGCGCGCGCCGATCACGCAGCGCGCGTGGAAGGTGGCGTTCGCGAACAGGTGCGTGCCCTCGCCGATGCGCGCGTCCGCGCCGATGAAGCAGCCGGCGTCGATCACGACGTGGGCGCCGATCACGGCGCCGGCTTCGATGGTCACGTGCGGGCCGACGTGGGCGGTCGGGTCGACCGTCGCATCCGGCGAGACCACGGCGCTCGGGTCGATGCCGGGCGCTTTCGGCGTCTCGGACAGCGACACGAAGTACTGCGCGGCGCGGGCGAAATAGGCGTAGGGGTTGGTCGTGACGATGCGCGCGCCCTCGTAGGTCGCGGCAACGCTCGGGTCGTCCAGCGGAGAGAGGATCAGCGCAGCGGCCTGGCTTTGCGCCGCCAGGGCGCGCAGCTTGCTGTTGCTGAGGAAGCTGATGTGGGAGGCGCCCGCGCTGTCGAGCGGCGCGATGGCCGAGACGATCAGGTCCGGGTCGCCGACGAGCTGTCCGCCGAAGCGCTCGACCAGGTCTTGGAGTCGAATGCCCATGTTGGAATGTCGGGTGTCAGTCAAAATGTGCTGCGTCTTTACTTGTGCTGCCGCCGGAGCGGATTACTTGTCCAGCAGCTTCAGGATCTTGTCGGTGATATCGATGCGCGGGCTCGACCAGGCGGCTTCGGCCAGCACGGCGTCCAGGCGCTCCTGCTCGGCGACCTGCTCGATGATCTTGTAGGCACGCGTCGCGATGGCGGCGCGCTCTTCGTTCTTGCGCTGCATGAGGTCTTCCTGGAACTCGCGCTGCATGCGCTGCACGTCCTTTTCCATGTTCAGCAGCTCGCGCGCGCGGCGGGTGCGTTCCACGTCGTTCAGGCCGGCCGCCTCGCCGTCGAATTTCTCCGACATCTGCTTGAGCTTGGTGACCGTTTCCTCGACCACCTTCTGGCGTTTCGAGAATTCGGCCTGGATGCGGGCATCGGCCGTCTTCGCCATCTTCGATTCGCTCATCAGGCGCTCGGTGGCGACGAATCCGATCCGACCGGTGCTCTGGGCCTGGGCCAGCGGCGCTGCGCACAGCGCGGCCAGCAGCAGTGTCCGGAGCAAAGGCCGGGGCAACGTGGCTTTCAGCATTTTCAACATCTTTCTCCGTATAACGGTGGGGCCTGACTGAACGGCCCCGTTCCGGCCGGTCAGAAGCCGGTACCCATCTGGAACTGGAAGCGTTCCAGTCGGTCGCCCGGCAAGGCGTTCAAAGGCTTAGCATAACTCAACTTCAGCGGACCGACCGGGGAAATCCACGACAGGCCGATGCCCGCCGAGAAACGCATCCGGTTCAGGCGGATCTTCTCTTCCTCCTGGTAGACCTGGCCGCCATCCACGAAAGTGAACCAGCGCAGGCTGCGGTCGGTGCCGCCGCCCGGGAACGGGAACTGCAGTTCGGCGTTGGCGATCAGGCGCTTGGAGCCGCCCACCGCGTCGTAGTAGTTCGGGTCGACCACGCCCAGCGAGGAGCTTTCGTAGCCGCGCACCGAGCCGATGCCGCCGGCGTAGAAGTTCTTGAACACCGGATAGTTGCTGCCGCCGATGCCCTTGCCGTAGTCGAACTCGCCGCGCAGCGCCAGGGTCATCCAGCGCGTCAGCGGACGCCACCACTGGTGTTCGTACACCAGGCGGTAGTACTTGGCGTCGCCCAACGCATCGATTTCGAGGTTGGCGCGCTGGTAGCGGCCGCGGGTCGGCGTCACCGCGCTGTCGCGAGTATCGCGGCCCCATGCGGCGGTCAGCGGGATGGCGTTGGTCTGGGCCTTGCCGATACCGTCGGCCGGGCCGCCGTTGTCCGCGACGAAGGTCTTGTACAGGGTCGGCGAGGTGATGTCGGTCTCGATCTGGGTGCGTTCCAGGCCGGCGCCGAAGAACACGGTATCGTTTTCCGAGAACGGCACGCCGAAGGTCATGGTGCCGCCGGTCTGGCGCACCGTGTACAGGCCGAGGTTGAGCGCCGGCGGGCGCATCGTGCGCAGGTAGAGCTGGAACGAGCGCGAGATGCCGTCGTCGGTGAAGTACGGATTGGTCTGCGAGAACGCGATCGTCCGGTTGTACTTGCTGGTATTCAGTTCCAGGCCGATGGTGTTGCCGCTGCCGGCGAAGTTGGCCTGCGAGATCGAGGCGGTGAAGGTGAACTTCTCCGACTGCGAGAACGCGCCGCCGATCATGAAGTTACCGGTCGGCTTTTCTTCGACCACCAGGTTCACGTCCACCTGGTCGGTGGTGCCCGGCGACTCCGGGGTCTCGACCTTCACTTCCTTGAAGTAGCCGAGGCGGTCGACACGGTCGCGCGAGAGCTTGACGCGGTTGGCGTCGTACCAGGAGCTTTCGAACTGGCGGAACTCGCGGCGGATGACTTCGTCGCGGGTCACGGTATTGCCCGAGATGTTCATGTGGCGCACATAGGCGCGCTTGCCCGGATCGATGAAGAAGGTGAACTTGGCTTCGCGCTTCTCGCGGTCGATCTCCGGGTTGGCAGTGACGTTGGCGAAGGCGTAGCCGAAGGAGCCGAGGCGGTCCGAGATCAGCTTGTTGGTCGCTTCCATCAGGTCGCCCGAGTAGGTCTTGCCCGGCTGGAGCAGGATCAGCTTGCTCAGTTCTTCTTCGCGGCCGAACATCTCGCCTTCCAGCTTCACGCCGGAGACGGTGTACTTCTCGCCTTCGGTGACATTGATGGTCAGGTAGATGTCGCGCTTGTCCGGGGTGATCGAGACCTGGGTCGATTCGACGTTCGCTTCCAGGTAGCCATTGTTCAGGTACAGGGACTTGATCGCCTCGAGGTCGCCGGTCAGCTTCTGCTTGGAGTACTGGTCGGCCTTCGAGTACCAGGTGAACCAGCCCGACTTGGACAGCTGCAGCACTTCGCGCAGCTGCTTGTCGCTGAAGGCCTTGTTGCCGACGAAGTTGATCTGGCGGATCTTCGCCACGTCGCCTTCGTCGACGTTGAACATGATCGTCACGCGGTTGCGCTCGATCGGGGTGACGGTGGTGGTGATCTTCACGCCGTACAGGCCGTGCGACAGGTACTGGCGCTTGAGTTCCTGCTCGGCGCGGTCCACGGCCGCCTTGTCGAAGATCTTGGTCTCGCCGACGCCGATCTCGCCCAGCGCCTTGACCAGCATGTCCTTCTCGAATTCCTTGGTGCCGGTGAAGTCCACCGAGGAGATCGCCGGGCGTTCCTCGACCAGCACCACCAGCACGCCGTTTTCCTCTTCCAGGCGGACGTCCTTGAAGAAACCGGTCGCGAACAGCGCCTTGATGGCGGTGGTCGCGCGGGCATCGTCCATGGTTTCACCCACGCGCACCGGCAGGTAGCTGAACACGGTGCCCGCTTCCGTACGCTGGATGCCTTCGACCCGGATGTCCTTGACCACGAACGGGTTGGCGGCAAGGGCATTGCCGGCGCACAGCGCCAGCACGGCTGCGCCAATCATGCTGCGACGGATGAACGGCAGGGCGAAACGATCAGGTTGTGAATTCATTGGCTGGATTTCTGGTCAGTCATTGGACAACGTAACTATTGTTTTTACCGGTGCGCGGCCCCTGCTTGGGCACCGCTAGAGCAACCGCACCAGGTCATTGAAGACGGCGAGCGCCATCAGCATGAACAGCAGGCCAACCCCGAAGCGCTGCGCATATTCTCCAACGCGCGCAGGGAGGGGACGCCCGGTCAAAACTTCCAGCGAATAATACAGTAAATGGCCACCATCCAGAACCGGAATTGGTAACAAATTCATTACGCCTAAGCTAATACTAATAAATGCGATGAACTGCAAATAGGTGGCCAGGCCGATGCGTGCCGTCTGTCCCGCGTAATCGGCGATGGTGATCGGGCCGGTGACGTTCTTCCACGAGGCTTCGCCGGTGATCATCCTGCCGATCATCTTGATCGTCATGACGCTGGTCTCCCAGGTCCGCTCCGCGCCCTTGGCAATTGCCTCGAAGGGACCCGAGCTCACGGTGACCATCTCGACCGGCTGCGACAGCATCACCTTGGCGACGCCGCGCCCGCTGGCCGCGTCCTTCTCGGGCGTGACCGCGACACTCAAGACGCGCCCTGCCCGCTCGACCTCCAGCTGCACGGTGCGGCCGGCCGCCGCACGCATGGTCTCGGTGAAGACCAGGCCGTCCTCGACCGCCTTGCCGTCGGCGCGCAGCACCAGGTCGCCGGCCTGCAGGCCGGCGCGTTCCCCCGCCCCGCCCGGCAGCACCTTCTCGATGCGGGCGCGCGCGCGCCACAGGTCCAGGCCCAGCGCTTGCGTCACGTCGCCTTCGACATCGAGCTGTGCGATGCGCTGCGCGGGGATGGTGGCGTTGTAGCTGCCGCCGCCCTGGGCGCGCAGCTCGAGGCGCGCATCAAGCTTGTCCACGGTGGCGTGGATGATCTGCCAGCGCAGCTCGGCCCAGGACTGGACCGGGTTGCCGTTCACCGCCACCACGGTGTCGCCGCCGCGCACGCCTGCCAGCTGCGCCGCCGTGCCCTGGGGCGCGGCGCGCAGGCGCGCCGAGGGTTCCTCGACGCCGTGCATGAACAGCACCGCCATCAGGCCGATGGCCACCATGAAGTTGGCGAGCGGGCCGGCCGCCACGATGGCGATGCGGCGCCATACGCTCTGGCGGGTGAACTCGCGGTGCAGTTCGGATTCGTCCTTCGGCGCCGTCTCGGGGTCGCGGCTGTCGAGCATCTTGACGTAGCCGCCCAGGGGCAAGGCCGAGATCGCCCACTCGGTCTGGTCCGGCCCGAAGCGGCGCGACCACACCACCCGGCCCATGCCGATCGAGAAGCGCAGCACCTTCACGCCGCAGGCACGGGCTACCAGGTAGTGCCCGAGTTCGTGCAGGACGATCAGCGGTCCGAGGGCCAGGGCAAAAGCCAGGATGGTATAGAGCAGGCTCATGGTTTCAAGCCCGCAGGCGAGCGATCACGTCTTGCGCCGCGGCGCGGGCGCGCGCATCCTGGGCCAGCACCGCCTCGATCGAGGGTGCGGGACCATGCGGCACGGCGTCCATCACCTGGGCGATGACGCGGTCGATGTCGCGGAAACCGATCTCGCGCTCGAGGAAGGATTGCACCGCCACTTCATTGGCGGCATTGAGCAGGGCCGGCGCAGTGCCGCCCGCGCGCAGCGCGTCGAACGCGAGCGCCAGGCAAGGGAAGCGCGCGAAGTCGGGCTGGTGGAACTGCAGCGCGGCCATCGCGGTCAGGTCGAGCTGGGGCACGCCGGAAGCGATCCGTTCCGGGAAGGCCAGCGCGTGCGCGATCGGGGTGCGCATGTCGGGGTTGCCCAGCTGGGCCAGCACCGAGCCGTCGGTGTAGGAGACCATCGAGTGGATCACGCTCTGCGGGTGGATCACCACTTCGATCAGGTCGGCCGGCGCCCCGAACAGCCAGTGGGCCTCGATCACTTCCAGGCCCTTGTTCATCATGGTGGCCGAATCGACCGAGATCTTGCGGCCCATGACCCAGTTCGGATGCTTGCAGGCTTCGTCGGGCGTCACCGCCTCCAGGGTCTCGACGGCGCGCTGCAGGAAGGGACCGCCGGACGCGGTGAGCAGGATCTTGGCCACGCCGGCCGCCTGCGGGTCGCGGGCGTAAGTGGCGGGCAGCGACTGGAAGATCGCATTGTGCTCGCTGTCGATCGGCAGCAGGGTCGCACGGTGCTCGCGCACCGCGTCCATGAACAGCTGGCCGGACATGACCAGGGCTTCCTTGTTGGCCAGCAGGACCTTCTTGCCGGCGCGCGCTGCCGCCAGGGTCGGCGCCAGGCCGGCGGCGCCGACGATGGCCGCCATCACGGTGTCGGTGTCCGGGCTGGAGGCGATCTCGCACAAGGCCTGCTCGCCATGGTCGACCTGGATGTCCAGGCCCGCCAGGAGCTGCGCCAGGCGCTCTGCCCCTTCCGCCGTGCCGACCACGGCGCGCGCCGGCTTGACGCGGCGGCAGGCGTCGGCCAGTTCTTCCACGCGGCCGTGCGCGCTCAGCGCGTACACGCGGTAGCGGTCGGGGTGGCGGGCGAGAACGTCGAGGGTCGAGGCGCCGATCGAGCCGGTGGCGCCCAGGATGGTAATGCGCTGCATTGCGGGATTCCTTTATTGCTGGCAGCTTGCTGCTAGAGCCGGGAGCCGATCAGGGCTGCCAGGGGCAGGACCGGGACGAGCGCGTCCACGCGGTCCAGCACTCCGCCGTGGCCAGGCAGCAGGTTGCTGCTGTCCTTCATGCCGGCGCGGCGCTTGAGCTGGGATTCGAACAGGTCGCCGACCACGCTGGCCGCGACGATGAGGATGAGCACCACGTACAGTGCGGCCCAGCCGAGGCTGGCCTGCACCTGCGCGGCAAAGGTGCCGGCCATCGCGTCGCCGCCCAGCGCGATGCTGAGGGTGGCCAGGACCAGCACGGCGATGCAGCCGCCGATCGCGCCTTCCCAGGACTTGCCCGGCGAGATCGAGGGCGCCAGCTTGCGCTTGCCAAAGGCCTTGCCCGAGAAGTAGGCGAAGATGTCGGCGGCCCAGACGATGGCCATCACCGACAGCAGGTAGAGCGGCGACAGGCGGTACATCTCGACGATGGCCGCGAAGCAGCCGACCACGGCTACGGCGTAGACCAGGCTGAGGAAGGTGTTGGCGCTGCTGTTCAGCGGCGGCAGGCCGAGCTTCAGGGACGGCGCGAAGCGCAGCGCCCACACCAGCACGCTGATCGCGAACCAGAAGGTCGGGTTCGGGCTCGGCGCGATGAAGAAGGCGTAGACGAAGGCCGCGGTCCAGAAGGCGGCGATCAGCGGCGCCTTGGCGGTCTCCGGATTGAACAGGCGGAAGCACTCCCAGATCGCCGCCCCGAAGAAGATCGAGGCGACCACCGCGAACGCCGTGTAGTTGTTGAAGTACAGGACCGGCAGCAGGACTGCCAGCAGTGCGAGCGCGGTGAGGATCCGGGTTTTCAGCATTGTCGATATGGGCTTCGGGTCTTAAACCTTGGACTTCTTCGCGACCTGGTCGCCGGTCTGGCCGAAGCGACGCTCGCGCTGCTGGAAGGAGTCGATCGCTTCGTCCAGCGAGGCTTTGGAAAAGTCCGGCCAGAAGGTCTTGGTGAAATACAGCTCGGAATACGCGAGCTGCCACAACAGGAAGTTCGAGATGCGTTCCTCGCCGCCGGTACGGATGAACAGGTCGGGCTCGGGCGCGTAGGCCATGGCCAGGTGCGGGGCCAGCATCTCTTCGGTGAATTCGGTCACGCCGGGATTGGCCGCCACCATCTTGCCCGTTGCCTGCATGATATCCCAGCGGCCGCCATAGTTGGCGCACACGCTGACCGTGAGGCGGGTGTTGTTGGCGGTGCGGCGCTCGGCCGCGGTGATCATTTCCTGCAGCTTGGCGTCGAAACGACTCAGGTCGCCCACAACCTTCAGGCGGATGTTATTGGCATGCATCTTCGCGACTTCGCGCTCGAGCGCGGTGACGAACAGGCGCATCAAGAGAGAGACTTCCTCGGCCGGACGGCGCCAGTTTTCGGACGAAAAGGCGAACAGCGTCAGGTATTCCACGCCGCGTTCGACGCAGTGCTCGACGACACCGCGCACCGCCTCCACGCCCTTGACGTGGCCGGCCACGCGCGGCAGCAGGCGTTTGGTCGCCCAGCGCCCATTGCCATCCATGATGATGGCGATATGGCGCGGCACCTTCGGCGCTTCGGGAATGACAGTGGTCGAACTTTTGAACATCTTTGCTTCCAGCTGGGTCTTAAAGGGAGTCGGACCGGCCGCGGCATCGAAACCGGGACCGGTCCGCCTGGGCGCGAGTGAGGATCGCTCGCGGTGCCCAGTATTACACCGTCATGATGTCTTTTTCTTTTTCGGCCAGCAGCTTGTCGATTTCGGCAACGAACTTGTCGGTCAGCTTCTGGATCTCGTCGGCCGAGCGGCGCTCGTCGTCTTCCGACGCGGTCTTGTCCTTGACCATTTTCTTGACGGCTTCGTTGGCGTCGCGACGGATGTTGCGCACGGCAATCTTCGCGTCCTCGCCTTCCGACTTGGTCAGCTTGACCATTTCCTTGCGGCGCTCTTCGGTCAGCGGCGGGGTCGGCACGCGGATCATGTCGCCCTGCGAGGACGGGTTCAGGCCCAGGTCGGAGTCGCGGATCGCCTTTTCGATGGTGCTCCCCATTTTCTTCTCGAACGGCGCCACGCCGATGGTGCGGGCGTCGATCAGGGTCAGGTTGGCCACCTGCGACAGCGGGACCGGCGAACCGTAGTACTCGACCATCACGGAATCGAGGATGCCGGCGTGGGCGCGGCCGGTACGGACCTTGGCCAGGTTGGCCCGCAGGGTCTCGATGGACTTGGTCATGCGCTCCTGCGCGTTCTTCTTGACGTCAGCTAAGGACATGCTGCACTCCTATATTTTAATTTTTGAAACGAAACTCAAACGTGTACCAGTGTACCCTCGTCTTCACCCATGATCACGGCTTTCATTGCGCCGGGCTTGACGATGGAGAAGACCTTGATCGGCAGTTTCTGGTCACGGCACAGGGCGAACGCGGTAGCGTCCATCACCTGCAGGTTCTTGGCGATCGCCTCGTCGAAGGAGATCGAATTGTAGCGGGTGGCGCTCGGGTCCTTTTTCGGGTCGGCGGTGTAGACGCCGTCGACCTTGGTTGCCTTCAGGACGATCTCGGCCGAGATCTCGGCGCCGCGCAGGGCGGCGGCGGTGTCGGTGGTGAAGAAGGGATTGCCGGTGCCGGCGGCGAACACCACGACCTTGCCCTCTTCCAGGTACTGCAGGGCCTTCGGGCGTACGTAGGGCTCGACCACCTGCTCGATGCTGATCGCCGACATCACGCGCGCGGTGATGCCCACGTGGCGCATCGAATCGGCCAGGGCCAGGGCGTTCATGACGGTGGCGAGCATGCCCATGTAGTCCGCGGTGGCGCGGTCCATGCCCTGGGCGCCCGGGGCCACGCCGCGGAAGATGTTGCCGCCGCCGATCACGACCGCCACCTGCACGCCCAGCTTCGCCACTTCCGCCACGTCGGCGACCATGCGGTCGATGGTTGCGCGGTTGATGCCGAACTGGTCGTCACCCATCAGCGCTTCGCCAGACAGTTTGAGGAGGACTCGTTGGTAGGCTGGTTTTGTCATGATGAAGCGGCTCCTATGTTGTGTTTCGAATTCGGGTCCGATCGCCGGCTCGTGGCTGGCGATCTCATCTGCAATACAGATGGCTGTTCGGGCTGCCGCGCCCTACCTACCGACGCGCGCGGCAGCACCCTACAAAAACGGGCCTTACGGCCCGCTTTGTTGATTACTGCTTGTTGGCAGCCATCTGGGCTGCGACTTCTGCTGCGAAGTCGTCCACCTTCTTCTCGATGCCTTCGCCGACGACGTACATCGTGAATGCCTTCACGCTGGCGTTCGAGGCCTTCAGGTACTGCTCGATCGACTGCTTGTCGTTCTTCACGAATGCCTGGTTCAGCAGCGAGACTTCCTTCAGGTACTTCTGCACCGAGCCGTCGATGCGCTTGGCGACGATCTCGGCCGACTGCGGCTGCTTGCCTTCGGCGACGGCCTTGTCGGCGTCTTCCTGGGCTTTCAGCTGAGCAACCGAACGCTCTTTCTCGATCAGTTCAGCAGGCACTTGCTCCGCCGACAGGGAAACCGGCTTCATTGCAGCGATGTGCATCGCCACGTCCTTGCCGACCTGGTCGTCGCCTTCGAACTCGACCATGACGCCGATGCGGGCGCCGTGCAGGTACGAAGCCAGCTTGGCGGTGGTTTCGAAGCGCTGGAAGCGGCGAACGGTCATATTCTCGCCGATTTTACCGATCAGTGCCGTACGCACGTCATCGAAGGTCTTGCCGTCGTGCGGCAGGGCTGCCAGGGCGGCGACGTCGGCCGGGTTCTGCTCGGCGACCAGGCGAGCTGCCAGGTTGGCCATGGCCAGGAAGTCGTCGTTCTTGGCGACGAAGTCGGTTTCGCTGTTGATTTCAACCAGCGCGCCGATGTTGCCCGAAATGTAAGCGGCGACCACGCCTTCGGCGGTGATACGCGATGCTGCCTTCGATGCCTTGCCGCCCAGTTTGACGCGCAGGATCTCTTCGGCACGGCCCATGTCGCCTTCGGCTTCGGTCAGTGCCTTTTTGCATTCCATCATCGGCGCGTCGGTCTTCGCGCGCAGTTCACCAACCATCGCTGCGGTAATAGCTGCCATGTTGAATTCTCCCAAATATTTGATGTAGAGGCCCACATGTCCCACGGACATCCGGACGATAATTTATTGCTAAGCGTCGTGCTTAAAAAAAGGGGCGCTCGTGCTATGGCTCGGCGCCCCTTCTAATACTCAGGCAGGTCTCACCTGCCCTGCATTATGCCTGCTCGGAAACTTCGACGAAGTCGTCGCCAGCGGCCTTGACCATCTCGACGACTTCGTTGGTGGCGTTGGCGCGGCCTTCCAGGATCGCATCGGCGACGCCGCGTGCGTACAGGGTGATCGCCTTCGACGAGTCGTCGTTACCCGGGATCACGTGGGTGACGCCTTCCGGCGAGTGGTTGGTATCGACCACGCCGATGACCGGGATGCCCAGCTTGCCGGCTTCGGTGATGGCGCCCTTGTGGTAGCCGACGTCGACGACGAAGATCGCGTCAGGCACGCCGCCCAGCTCCTTGATGCCGCCGATCGACTTCTGCAGCTTGACCATTTCGCGCGAGAACATCAGCGCTTCTTTCTTCGACAGCTTCTCGACTTCACCCGACTCGACCAGGGCTTCCATGTCCTTCAGGCGCTTGATCGAGGTCTTGATGGTCTTGAAGTTGGTCAGCATGCCGCCCAGCCAGCGCTGGTCGACGTAAGGCACGCCTGCGCGCTGCGCTTCGGCGGCGATGATGTCGCGGGCCTGGCGCTTGGTGCCGACCATCAGGATGGTGCCGCGGTTTGCCGAGATCTGCTTGATGGTCTTCATCGCATCCTGGTACATCGCCATGGTCTTTTCCAGGTTGATGATGTGGATCTTGTTGCGATGACCGAAGATGAACGGCGCCATTTTCGGGTTCCAGAAACGGGTCTGGTGGCCGAAGTGGATACCGGCTTCCAGCATTTCACGCATAGTAACGGACATGTAATTCTCCAGGGTTGGGTCTTGAACGTAGCCAGTCACCTAGCAGGCACCCTTTGGCGGCCACGTTCGCGATTTCATTTAAAAGATGATTTTTACAACATTGCTCGATGCGAATACGAGCAACCCGAGATTCTAGCGGGATTTGGTCCGCTTTTCAAGGTGTGCGTGCGGGATCGACACCGGATCCCCGGCTTCGGCGGGACGACCGGCCCACCTACGGGGACCCGCCATCCCTTATAATGGCGCAATATCACCACATTTTTGCAGGAAAAGAACATGGCCTCCATCCCCAAGACCCCGGAAGAAATCGAAGGCATGCGCGTCGCCTGCCGGCTCGGCTCGGAAGTGCTCGACTACATCACGCCTTTCGTCAAGCCCGGCGTCACTACCGGCGAACTGGACCGCCTGGCCAAGGACTACATGATCAACGTGCAGGGCACCGTCCCGGCCACCCTGAACTACGCGCCGCCGGGCTACCCGCCCTTCCCCGGCTCGATCTGCGCCTCGGTCAACGACGTCATCTGCCACGGCATCCCGGGCGACCGCGTGCTCAAGAGCGGCGACGCGCTGAACATCGACATCACCCCGATCACCAAGGAAGGTTTCCACGGCGACAACAGCCGCATGTTCCTGGTCGGCGAGCCCTCGATCCTGGCCAAGCGCCTGTCCGAAGTCACCTTCGAGTGCATGTGGCTGGGCATCGCCAAGGTCAGGCCGGGTAACCGCCTGGGCGACATCGGCTTCGCGATCCAGCAGCACGCCGAGAAGCACGGCTACAGCGTGGTGCGCGAGTTCTGCGGCCATGGCGTGGGCCGCGTGTTCCACGAAGAGCCGCAGGTGCTGCACTACGGCCGCCCCGGCACCGGCGAAGAGCTGGTGCCCGGCATGATCTTCACCATCGAGCCGATGATCAATGCCGGCCGCCGCGAGATCCGCGAGATGCCGGACGGCTGGACCATCAAGACCAAGGACCGCAGCCTGTCGGCGCAGTGGGAGCACACCGTGCTGGTCACCGAGACCGGCGTCGAGGTGCTGACCATGTCGGCCGGCAGCCCGCCGCCCCCAAGCATCGTGCTGCCGCTGCTGGACCAGGGCGCCGCCGTCCCGGCCTGAGCGAAGGAATCGACATGGGCCAGCCCGCGCTCCTCGACAGTTCGCGTGCCGAATTGCGGCAACGGCTCAAGGCCGAGCGCCAGGCCCTGATCGACGCCTTCCACCAGGACGGCAAGCCGGAAAAGCTGCTGCGCGGACTGCGCAACTGCGTCGACGGCATCCTGCTCGATGCCTGGCGCGCGGCCGGCCTGCCCGCCAATACGGCGCTGGTGGGCGTGGGCGGCTACGGCCGCGGCGAACTCTTCCCCTATTCCGACGTCGACCTCCTGGTCCTGCTGGGCCAGCCGGCCGACGCCCTCACCCAGGCCAAGCTGGAAAGCCTGGTGCAGCTGTTCTGGGACCTGGGCCTGGAAATCGGCCACAGCATCCGCACCGTGGATGAGTGCCTGGTCGAGTCGCGCGCCGACATCACGGTGCAGACCAGCCTGCTGGAAGCGCGCCTGGTGGCCGGCGACGAACTCCTGTTCGACGAGCTGCGCCGGCGCTACCGCGAGGCCCTCGACCCGCAAGCCTTCTTCCAAGCCAAGACCGCCGAGATGCGGCTGCGCCACGCCAAGTACGAGTACACCGCCTTCGCCCTCGAGCCCAACGTCAAGGAAAGCCCGGGCGCGCTGCGCGACCTGCAGGTGATCATGTGGGTGGCCAAGGCGGCCGGCCTGGCCGAATCCTGGAGCCAGATGGCGCGCGCCAAGCTGATCACCCGCGCCGAGGCGCGCCAGCTGATGGAAAAGGAGTACGCCTTCAAGGACATCCGGGTGCGCCTGCACCTGCACACCAAGCGGCGCGAAGACCGGCTGGTGTTCGACGTCCAGACCGCGATCGCCAAGACCTTCGGCCTGGAGAACGCCGAAGGACGCCGCGCCAGCGAATTCCTGATGCAGCGCTACTACTGGGCGGCCAAGGTGGTCACCCAGATGAACACCATCATGCTGCAGAACATCGAGGCGCAGCTGTTCCCGCGCCCGGCGGCGAAGCTGCCCATCGGCGGCGACTTCCAGGCGCACTTCAACGAGGTCAACGGCTTCATCGACATCGCGCACGACGACACGTTCGAGCGCCATCCCTCGACGGTGCTGGGGGTCTTCGTGGCCATGACCGAACGCCCCGACATCAAGGGCATGACGGCGCGCACCATCCGCGCCCTGTGGCATGCGCGGAACGTGATCGACGATGAATTCCGGGCGAATCCAGCCAACAAGGCCCTGTTCCTGCGCATCCTGAAGGCCCCGGTGGGCCTGCTGCACGCGCTGCGGCGCATGAACGACATGGGCGTGCTGGGCCGCTACCTGCCGGCCTTCCGCAGCATCATCGGCCAGATGCAGCACGACCTGTTCCACGTCTACACGGTGGACCAGCACATCATGATGGTGGTGCGCAACCTGCGCCGCTTCACGATGCCCGAGCACGCCCACGAATACCCGTTCTGCAGCGGGCTGATCGCCAATTTCCGCGACCGCTGGCTGCTCTACGTGGCCGCCCTGTTCCACGACATCGCCAAGGGCCGCGGCGGCGACCATTCGGAGCTGGGCATGCAGGACGCGGCCGACTTCTGCCGCGGCCACGGCATCGGCGAAGAAGATACCGAACTGGTAGTGTTCCTGGTGCAGCAGCACCTGACCATGTCGACGGTGGCCCAGAAGCAGGACCTGTCGGACCCGGACGTGATCCAGGCCTTCGCCAACCTGGTGAAGGACGAACGCCACCTGACCGCGCTCTACCTGCTCACGGTCGCCGACATCCGCGGCACCAGCCCGAAAGTCTGGAATGCCTGGAAGGCCAAGCTGTTAGAGGACCTGTACAAGGTGACCCTGCGCGTGCTGGGCGGCGAGCCGCACAGCGCCGACCGCGAACTGCGCGCGCGCCAGAAAGAGGCGCTGGCCACCCTGCGTCTGTTCGGCCTGTCCGCCACCGCCCACGAGCCCCTGTGGAAGCAGCTCGACGTGGTCTATTTCCTGCGCCACGATGCCTCCGACATCGCCTGGCAGACGCGCGCCCTGCACGACAAGGTCGACAGCGACAAGCCTGTGGTGAAGGCGCGCCTGGCGCCGATCGGCGAAGGCCTGCAGGTGGCGGTGTACGTGAAGGACCAGCCGGACCTGTTCGCGCGCATCTGCAGCTACTTCGACCGCAAGAACTTCAGCATCCTCGACGCCAAGATCCACACCACGCGCCACGGCTACGCGCTCGACTCCTTCCTCGTCACCGAGGACAACTTCGCCGGCAGCTACCGCGACATCATCAGCCTGATCGAGCACGAGCTGTGCGCGCAGCTGCTGGCCCAGGAAGCCCTGCCGCCGCCGACACGCGGGCGCCTGTCGCGCCTGTCGCGCACGTTCCCGGTCACGCCAACGGTCGACCTTCGACCCGACGAGCGCGGCCAGTTCCACGTGCTGTCGGTAGCCGCCAACGACCGCCCCGGCCTGCTGTACGCGATCGCCAGCGTGCTGACGCGCTACCGCATCAATTTGCACACCGCCAAAATCATGACCCTGGGCGAGCGTGTCGAGGACGTGTTCCTGATCGACGGCGCCGCGCTCAACAACCCGCGCAGCCAGGTGCAGCTCGAGACCGACCTGCTCGATGCCCTCAAGATTTAACCTTCTTTTTCCTTGTTTTTCCGATGACCGAACCTGTCCGCCTCTCCAAACGTATGTCCGAACTCGGCCTGTCCTCGCGCCGCGAAGCCGATGACTGGATCGCCAAAGGCTGGGTGCGGGTGGACGGCAAGGTCGTCTCCGAGCTGGGCAGCAAGGTGCTGCCGCACCAGAAGATCACCGTCGAGCGCCAGGCCGCGGCCGAGCAGTCCAAGCGCGTGACGGTCCTGATCAACAAGCCGGTCGGCTATGTCAGCGGCCAGGCCGAGGACGGCTACAAGCCGGCCGTCACCCTGATCAAGCCGGAGAACCGCTGGCCGGACGATCCTTCGCCCGAACAGTTCCACCCGACCCAGCTGCGCAGCCTGGTCCCGGCCGGGCGCCTGGACATCGACTCGGTGGGCCTCTTGGTGCTGACCCAGGACGGCCGCATCGCCAAGCAGCTCATCGGCGAGAACAGTGCGGTCGACAAGGAATACCTGGTGCGGGTGCAGTACACCAAACCCGGCACGCTGCCGGACGCCGACCTGAAAAAGCTCAACCACGGCCTGTGGATGGATGGCAAGCCCCTACTGCCGGCCAAGGTGCGCTGGCAGAACGAGGACCAGCTCAGCTTTACGCTGAGGGAAGGCCGCAAGCGTCAGATCCGCCGCATGTGCGACATGGTCGGGCTGAAGGTGCTCGGCCTGAAACGCGTGCGCATCGGCAAAGTCAAGCTGGGCGAGCTGCCGCCGGGGCAGTGGCGCTACCTGCGCCCGGACGAGCAGTTCTGAGGGCTGCCGGCCTTATTGGCCGACGCAGATGATCCTGGTGTCGTACTCCTGGGCATTGCCCTTCTTTTGCTTCGCCCAACGGATCACCTCTTCGACTTCGGCGACCGTCATCACGGTCGCTTTTTCCTTGTTTCGGATAAAGGACACGCCTTCGAACTTGCCCTCCTTGCTGCGCATGACCCTGGCAAACACGGGGGGTTTCTTGCCTTCGTCGGTGCGCTTGTTTTGCTGGACGAGGTAACGCTGGTCGATGTTTTCCATGCTGGTGTCGTACGTGTGGGAATCGGGGGCGCATTGTACGGCGTATCGGCGTTTGGCACGAGCGCCCACGATGGGACAAGGCGAAATAGTCAGTGCGCGCGCCCGTCATAATGGTGTACCGGAACGCTGTCCAGGTCGAGGTTCTCGACACAGCGCAGGTTCACCGCCGCCATCGCATTTCCCTTCGGATCGACTCCCTCGCCATAAGGATGGATACCGCAGTTCGGGCAGAAGCGGTGCTTGATCACGTGCTGGTTGAAGGTGTAGGTGCTGGCCGCCTCTTCCGGCGTCTTGAGGCGCAGCTTGTCGCGCGCGATAAACCATAGCAGCGAACCCTTGCGCCTGCAGATCGAGCCGTTGCAGGCCAGGGCGCCGTCGATTTCCCCTTCCGCTTCGAATGCCACCTGCCCGCAGTGGCAGCTTCCTTCGTAAATCATCCCGGTCTCCTCGTTGTCGTTGTCGAACCGGCGTAACGCTATCACATCCGCAGTTGCGCGCCGCAAAACGGGCCGGCGGGCGACAATGGCCGCGACACAGCCGAGGAGGAATCAGGCATGGAAGCGGTCTACACGATCGGCCACTCGAACCGCCCGATCGAGGAATTCATCGGCCTGCTGCGCGAGCACGGCATCGAGCGTGTGCTCGACATCAGGACCGTGCCGAAGTCGCGCCACAACCCGCAGTTCGGGCAGGACCAGTTGCCGGATTCGCTGGCCAAGGCGGGCATCGGCTACGAATACATCCGCGAACTGGGCGGCCTGCGCAAGGCGCGCAAGGACACGCCGAACGGCGCCTGGCGCAATGCCTCGTTTCGCGGCTATGCGGACCACATGCAGTCGCCGGAATTCAACGAGCACGTCGACATCGTGGCGCGCATGGCGCAGTCGACACGCTGCGCGCTGATGTGCGCCGAGGCCGTGCCCTGGCGCTGCCACCGCTCGATGGTGGCGGACGCGCTGGCGGTGCGCGGCGTGCCGGCCGAGCACATCATCAACAAGGGCAAGACCAAGCCGCATACGCTCACGCCTTTCGCCCGGGTCAGCGGAACCCAGATCCTGTATCCGCCCGAAGCGCCGACGGAATAAGGCCGCTCAGGCGCGCCGGCGGTCCGCCAGGAACTGCTGCGCGCGCGGGTGCTGCGGATGGGTGAAGAAGTCTTCCGGTTTGGCGCGCTCGAGGATCTGCCCTTCGCTCATGAAGATGACCCGGTCCGCGACCTCGCGCGCGAAGCCCATCTCGTGGGTCACGCACACCATGGTCATGCCCTGCCCCGCCAGCGAACGCATCACCCCCAGCACCTCGCCCACCATCTCCGGATCGAGCGCGCTGGTCGGTTCGTCGAACAGCATGATCGGCGGACGCATCGCCAGCGCGCGGGCGATCGCCACGCGCTGTTGCTGGCCGCCCGAGAGCGCGTTCGGGTAGGCGTCACGCTTGTGCGCCAGGCCGACCTGTTCCAGCAGTTGCATCGCGTATTCGCGTGCTTCCTTCGGCGTGGATCGTTTCAGGTTGACCGGCGCCAGCGTGCAGTTCTCCAGCACCGTCAGGTGCGGGAACAAGTTAAAGTGCTGGAATACGAAGCCGATGCCCGCGCGGAGAGAATTGACGTCGAGCCCCTTGGCATGGATGTCGCGACCGTCGATGGCGATGCTGCCGCCATCGATTTCTTCCAGCCGGTTGAGCGTGCGGATCAGGGTCGACTTGCCGGAACCGGAAGGGCCGCACACGACCACGACTTCGTTCTTCTCCACGCGTTCGCTGACATCGCGCAGCGCATGGTAATCGCCGTACCACTTGTTGACTTTATCGAGAACGATCATCGTTCACACCCTTTTTATTGAAGCTGCACGGCGCGCTTGCTGGACAAGCGGCGCTCGAGCAGGAAGGCCAGGCGGGACAGGCCGAAACAGAGGATGAAATAGGTCAGCGCCAGGATCAGGTACACCTCGACCGCCTGCGTGAACACCAGGGTATTCACTTGGGTGGCGATGAAGGACACTTCCGACAGGCCGATGATGTAGCCGAGCGAGGTCGCCTTGATGGTCGAAACCAGCTGGCTGACGATCGAGGGCAGGCCGTTGCGCAAGGTCTGCGGCAGCACCACCAGGCGCAGCGCCTGCGGGTAGGACAGGCCCAGCGAGCGGGCGCTTTCCAGCTGCCCCTTCGGCAGCGCGCGGATGCCGCTTGCGACGATCTCGGCCAGGTAGATGCCGTCGAACAGCACCAGCACCATCAGCATGGTGGTCGCCTGTCCGGTCTTGACGCCGGTGACGGCCGGCAGGAAGAAGTAGACCCAGAACACCACCAGCAGCAGCGGCACGGCGCGCACCAGCTGCACCAGCGCGGCGGTCGGCCAGCGGATCGCGCGCTGGCTGCTCACGCGCGCCACGCCCAGCAGCAGGCCGAGCGGCATCGCCAGCAGCAGCGCGCCAAGCGACAGCAGCACGGTCAGCGCCAGGCCGCCCAGCGGGCCTTCCGGATACTGGCCGACCAGGAAATACAGCCAGTAGGTGTCGATGAGTTCAATCATTGCGTTCAGCACGGGCGCCTCATGCCGGACGGACCGGGTAGCGCCGCTGGAACAGCCAGGCGGCGAAGGAAATCAGGAGCGACACGCTCAGGTAGGCCAGGGTGGCGAAGCTGAAGGCTTCCAGGCTGCGGAAGCTGCTGGTTTCCACGCGCGCGGCCTGGTACATCAGTTCGGCGGCGCCGATGACGGTGGCCACGCTGGTGTCCTTCCACAGGTTGACGGTCTGCGACAGCAGCGGCGGGGTCGCCGCGCGGAAGGCCTGCGGCAGCAGCACCAGGCGCACGCTGGCCAGGCGCCCAAGGCCCAGCGAACGGGCGGCCTCCAGCTGGCTGGGCGGCACGGCGCGAATGCCGCTGCGGATGTCTTCGGCCATGTGCACGCCGCTGTACAGCGACAGCGCGATCACGGCGCACACGGCTTCGGGGTTGTGCGCGTACAGGAATTCGCGCGCGCCCTCGGGCAGCAGCTCGGGGAAGGCGAAATACCAGAACAGCAGGTGCGCCAGCAGCGGCACATTGCGGATCGCTTCGATAACTGTCGAAGCGATTGCGCGCGCCAGCGCGAAGCCGGAGGTGCGCATCACGGCGAGGATGGCGCCGAACGGCAGGGCAATCACGAAACTGGCTGCCGTCAGCTGGAGCGACAGGATGAGACCCTGCACCAGCCAGTCATGGTACTGGCCGGATTGCAGGATGCTGGGGTCGAAAAACTGCAAGGCTCGGACTTAGATCTTGTCGGTGCTGATCTTGAAGCTGCGCTTGGCGATGTTGGGGCGGGTGCCCGGGCCGTACCACTTGTTGAACAGCTTCTCGGCTTCGCCGCTCGCTTCCAGGCCGCGCAGGGTCTCGTCGACCACCGCCTTCAGGTTCTTCTCGCCCTTGCGCAGGCCGAGCGCGATCGACTCGACGCCGATGCTGGTCGGTAGGATGGTGAAGCCCTTGGCGGCCGCGCCCAGCTTGCCGTAGTCGGCCAGCAGCGAGGATTCGTCGTTGACGTAGGCAACGCCTTTGCCCTGGCGCAGGGCCTGGAAGGCCTGCTGGGTGTTCTCGAAGGTGACCACCTCCACATTCGGCACCGCCTTGCGGATATTGGTTTCCTGGGTGCCGCCGCGCACCGTGACGACCTTCTTGCCGGCCAGCTGGGGCAGCGCGGTGATGCCGCTACCCGCGCGCACCATGACCTTCGAGCCGGTCACGAAGTGGGTCAGCGCGAAGTCCACCTGCGATTCGCGTTCCTTGTTGTGGGTGAGCGTGGCGGCCAGCACGTCGACGTGGCCCTGCTGCAGCTCGGGGATGCGGGCGGACACCGACATCTGCTTGAACCTGGGCGTGACGCCGATCTTCTTCGCGACCGCGGTGGCGATGTCGATCTCGTAACCCACCAGCTGGCGGGTCTTGGGATCGATGAAGCTGTTCGGCTCGTCGGTGCCCAGCACGCCGAACACGATCTCGCCTTTCTTCTTGATGTCCGCGAGCTGGTCGGCCTGCGCGGCGGACGCAAACATGGTGGCGGACAGGGCGACTGCGCCAATGACGATGTGACGGCGGGTGAACATGTTCTTCTCCAACTGCAAAAAACTTCGATCACAGCAGTATAGAGCATGATCTTGCATGGCCGAACGATCAATTAGCCATAAGAAAATGCGTTCTCGACTATAAGCACCGAGAAATCTTCAGTCGTCCATGTTGATGCTCCGGCATGCTAGAGTGGCAAGTAATGGATAATGTATGTGGAGGCAAGATGCTGGTGGTAACCTACAACGTGAATGGCATCGGCGCTCGGTTAAGCGCCCTGCTCGAGTACCTCGAAGAACGCCAGCCGGACGTGGTCTGCCTGCAGGAGCTGAAGGCGCCGCAGGAGAAATTCCCGGAGGCGGCGATCTTTGAGGCCGGCTACCACGCGATCTGGCACGGCCAGAAGAGCTGGAACGGCGTCGCCATCCTGACCCGCGACGGCCCGGCCCAGGAGCTGCAGCGCGGCCTGCCGGGCGACCCGACGGACGAGCAGAGCCGCTACATCGAGGCGGTCTACCAGGGCCTGGTCGTCTGCGGCCTGTACCTGCCGAATGGGAACCCGGCGCCCGGCCCCAAGTTCGACTACAAGCTGGCCTGGTTCGAGCGGCTGATCGCGCGCGGCGCCGAGCTGCTCGAAGCCAAGGTGCCGGTCGTGATGTGCGGCGACTTCAACGTGATCCCGACCGAGCTCGACGTCTACAAGCCGGAGCGCTGGGTGGACGACGCCCTGTTCCGCCCCGAGTCGCGCGCCGCCTTCGAACGCCTGATGTCGCAGGGCTGGACCGACTCGCTGCGCGCCCTGTACCCGGACCAGGTGATCTACACCTTCTGGGATTACTTCCGCAACGCCTTCGGGCGCGATGCCGGCATCCGCATCGACCACCTGCTGCTCAGCCCTGCCCTGGCGCCGGCGTTGCGCGCCGCGGGCGTCGACAAGTTCCAGCGTGCCAAAGAAAAGCCGAGCGACCACGCGCCGACCTGGGTCGAACTGGACATGGATGCGGTCGTGCAGCCAAAGGCTTGAGCGTTATCGAGTTGCAAAGTTTGCGGTAACATGCTGGTCCGTTTCATGACCAGCCCGTTCCACCATGCTCACGCCCGAACAATTCTTCGGCTTCCTCACCGCCGCCATCCTGATCACGCTCTCGCCCGGTCCCGACAACATGATGGTGCTGGGCGCCGGCATCGCCAAGGGACGGGCGCGCGGCATCGCCTTCGGCCTGGGCTGCGCGCTCGGCTGCCTGAACCACACGCTGCTGGCGGTGATCGGCGTGAGCGCCCTGATCGCGGCCTCGCCCATCGCCTTCACGGCGCTCAAGATCGCCGGTGGGCTTTACCTGATCTGGATGGGCATCGGGGCCTTGCGCAGCCGTGGCGCGGCGCAAATTACCGGCGGCGTGCCGGACGAGTCGGCGCGCCAGCTGTTCTTCAAGGGACTGCTGGCCAATGCGATCAACCCGAAGGTGGTGCTGTTCTTCCTCTCCTTCTTGCCGCAGTTCGTGGTGGCTTCGCGCGGAGATGCGAACTGGCAGATCGCCTGGTTGGGACTGATCTTTACCGTGCAGGCGGCCGTGCTGTTCGGGCTGCTGGGCTACTTTTCCGGCGCGATCGGACAGTGGCTGAACCGCACGCCGCGCGCCGGGATGTGGCTGGATCGGATTGCCGGCGCCATTTTCGTGGGCCTGGGCCTGCGCCTGATCGTAGCGCGCTGATACCGTCAATTTCGCCCCGCACCCAACGCCCGTCGTACCCGCGAAGGCGGGTACCCAATCTACGCTAGCGAATCGCGAACAAACTTAGGCTCCGGCCTGCGCCGGAGCGACGGTCTTGAGGGTGGTGGCCGGGATCAGAGCGTAATCGCCACCTTGCTTGCCGGCTGCTTGCGCGCCGCCAGCGGCACTTCCAGCAACTTGTGGCGGCTGTTCCAGGTGAAGGCCGCGGCACGACCGTCCACCGTCACCGCACGCGGCTTCTTCTCCACGTTGTGCACCTTGAGCGCGAAACCGCGCTCGGCAGGCAGCAGCGCCTTGCCGGTCTCGGTCTGCAGGCCGATCTCGAGCTTGCCGTTCGCATAGCTGCTGGCGAAGCGCACGATCTCGTACTTGCCCTTGGCGTAGGCATCGGCTGTTTCGCCGTCGTCATCGTACATCCTGCCCTCGCCGCTGGCGACGCTGGCGTCATGGTAGTAGTGCAGGTCGATGTGGCGCGTCGAGTAGTCGCGCGTGGTCTGCACGACCTTCGCCATCGGGATGAAGGCGCCGGCGCGCACGTACACCGGGATGTGCGCCTCTTCGGGCTTGACCACTTCAAGGATGCCGCCCCGGTGCTTCTCGCCGGTGTGGAAATCGAACCAGACACTGTCCTTGACCGGGAAGTGCACTTCCTTGCGGGTGGCGCCCGGCTCCACGATCGGCGCCACCAGGAAGTCACGGCCCCACAGATAGGTCGAGGACATCGTGGTCGCCTCGTCTTCCTCGAACAGCACCGGGCGCATCAAGGGCATGCCGGTCTGGCTGTTCTCGAAACCGAGCGTGTAGTTATACGGCAGCATGGCATAGCGCAGCCAGACCGCTTCGCGCGCCAGCACCTTGGTGCGCTCGGAGCGGAACACCGGTTCCGGCGCCACGTCGGACTGCGCGTGCGGGCGGAAGATCGGCTGGAACACGCCGTACTGCAGCCAGCGCACGTACAGTTCGTCGTCCAGCACCGGGCCCGCAAAACCGCCCAGGTCCGAGTGCATGTAGCCCAGGCCCTGCATGCCCATCTGGAGCGAGATCTCCATCTGCGATTGCAGGCCGCCCCAGCCGCGGCTGACGTCGCCCGACCACGGGATCATGCCGAAGCGCTGCGAGCCCGAGTAGCCGGCGCGCATCAGGATGAAGGGACGCTCGTTCGGGAAGTCCTTCCGGTAGCCTTCCGCGATCAGGCGCGCCCAGTCGTGTCCGTAGACGTTGTGGACCTGGTCGGCCGTCTTTCCGCCACCGTGCCGCACCCAGGACGGGTGCACTTCCGGCTCGCCCAGGTCGCCCCACCAGCCGCCCACGCCGCCGTTCTTGAGCTCCTTGTAGATGTTCCAGAACCAGTCGCGGCCCTGCTGGGTGTACAGGTCGACCAGGCCGGTGTTCCCGAAGTAGAAGTCGTAGGTGGCCGGCTTGCCGGCGGAATCAAGCGCCAGCACCTTGTGCTGCACCGCTGCCTGCCAGCGCGACGAGGTCGTCAGGACGAAAGGCTCGGTGATGACGATGGTCTTCACGCCCTTCTTGTCGAAGTCGGCCATCATCTTCTCGGCGGTCGGGAAGGTGTCGCGGTCCCAGGCCAGGTTGCCCATCGTGCCCTTGACCTCCTTGCCGAACCAGTACAGGTCGAGCACGACGGCGTCGAGCGGGATCTTCTCGGCGGCGAAACGGTCGACCACGGCGCGGGTCTCGGCCTCGCTCTTGTAGCCGAAGCGGCTCGCGAAGTTGCCGAAGGCCCAGCGCGGCGGCAGCGGCTGGCGTCCGGTCAGGCTCGTATAGTTGGCCATGACGTCCGCCCAGCTGTCGCCGGCCACCACCTGGTAGGTCTTGCGGCCGCCGATCACTTCGTAGCGCAGCGTGCCGTCCTTGCGGCTGTCGAAGTCGAGGAAGCCGACCTGCGGGTTGTCGAAGTGGATCGCATATTTTTTCGAGGACAGCGCGACCGGGATCGTGTAGTTGAGCAGTGTCGACGTCTTGCCGTAGCCGTAGTCGGCCTTGTTGTAGAGCTGGAAGCGGTTGCCGCGGCGGTTCATCCCGACCGCGCGCGCGCCGGCGCCGTACAGGGCCTCGCCGTCGTCCAGCGCGAACTCGATGGTCTCGAACTTGTCGCCCTTGGCGTAACCGCCCTTCTCCGCCACCAGCGGCTTGCCCTGGTACAGGTAGCTGATGCGGAAGGGCTTGCGGTCGACCACGACCGTGATTCCCGGGGTGGCGAATTCGATCCGGTTCGCTTCGGCCTTGAGGCTGGCCTGGATGCCGGCGGGCGGCAGCACTACCGCGTGCGAGGCCGGGTCGTGCTGCTGGCCCTTCGGGATAAATGTAGTCTCGACTACATGGGCCGAGTAGGGCTTGATCAGGTAGCGGCCGTCACTGGTGGCCAGCTCCAGCGTGTTCTGGTTGAGGGTATGGCCTTGCAGCTGGCGCTCGGCATTCTGTGCGTGAGCGACAGGGCTGGCCATCACGCACAGGAGAAGCCGGGCGATCGTGGTTTTCGTCATGGGGTCTCGGTTGTTGTCGTTGGTTGCAACCGAGAGCATGACAGAAATTCGCCTGCTGAAAAAGTGGCAATGTAATTAAATTACAGCCGCGTCGGCGAATCCCGCTTAGAACCTATCCCAGCAGGGAGGAGGAAGTTGGTGGCGATGCATGGCAAGCGCGGGCAAGGCGTGAGGAGGCCGCATGGCGAGCCATGCAACGACGAGGTAGCATGGCATGGGATGCCATGCTACACAGCACCCGCTTGTCAGGCGCGCCAACAACGACTCAATCCCTACTGGGATAGGTTCCTAGCGCAGGTAGGACATCACGTTGTTCGCCACCCGCGCCGCTTCGGCATCGGTGAGCGGCAGGCTGCGGAAGGCCGCCCAGGCATCGCGCGGACGCACGTCCGTGCCGATCTCGGTGTCGGAGCCGTACAGCACCCGCTCCATGCCGACCTGGCGCAGGCGCCGCACCAGGCGGCGCGCGTCGGCGGCCGTCAGGCCGGGGCGGGCGAAGGCCGTGACGTCGACCCAGACGTGGCGCATGCGCGGATCCCGGCGCGCAGCGGCATCGGCCAGCACCGCCAGCGCGGCCAGCTGCGCGGAAGCGTTGCGCGCCCCGGGTTTGTCGCCCGTATACGCCACCTGGACCGGAACGTCGGGCGCATGCGGCAACAGCTGCTCGAGCAGCAGGCGCGCCTCGGGCACGCCGGTCTCCTGCAGCTGCAGGACGATCGCCATGCCGCGCGCATTGGCCGAGCGGAACACGCGGCGCAAGCGCTCGACCTGATGCGGGTCGTCCAGCAGGGCGCCGCCTGAAGCCGGCTGCAGCTTGATGCCGCGCCCGAACTCCGGGCTGGCGGCGCAGCGCGCCAGTTCGGCCAGCGCATAGTCCCTGAGCGGGTCCACGCTGCACAGCGCCACCAGGCGCTCGGGATATTCGGCGGCCTGGCGCGCGGCCCAGTCGTTCTCGGCGCGCACCCGCGCATACTCTTCCGCGAGCGAGCGCGCCGGCTGTCCGTAGACATAGGCGACCGACAGCACGGCGGCGCGTTCGATGCCGGCCGCATCGAGCTGCGGGATCAGGTCCTGCGCCGACACCGGATGCATGGCGCTGGTGGCCGACATGAAGGCCGCTGCCGCCGGGCTGTAGACATACTGGTGGTGGTCGGCCACCGGCATCGCCGCGGGAGCGGCGCTTGCCACGCCGCTCCAGGCCAGCGCCGCAGCGGCGCACCACAGGACGGGAAGACGCTTCATACATATACCTCGCGCGAATAACGCCGGCTCGTTTGAGCCAGGCAAAACGCCATGTTATCGCATTGGCAGCAACGCCTGTCAAGATTGCATCTTCCATGCGCCTGGCGTAGCATCGCCCGATCCGTGCCGGCATTTCCGCCGCCCGTCCTTACAAGGGAGAGACATGAAGAACGACATGCCGCCACAAGCGGCCCACCCCGTGAGCCAGACCCGCTCCTTCCTCACGATCGCGCTGATCGAACTGTGGGAGCGCTTCGGCTACTACGGCATGCAGGCGCTGATCGTGTATTTCATGGTGCAGCGGCTCGGCTTCGAGGACAGCCGCGCCAACCTGGTCTGGGGCGCGGCCGCCGCCCTGATCTACGTGGCCCCGGCCATCGGCGGCTGGATCGGCGACAAGGTGCTGGGCACGCGGCGCTGCATGATCCTGGGCGCGCTCATCCTCACCCTCGGCTACGCCCTGATGGCGGTGCCGACCACCAACACCTGGATGACCTTTTCCGCGCTGGGCGTGATCGTGGTCGGCAACGGCCTGTTTAAGCCCAATACCGCCAACCTGGTGCGCAAGATCTACGAGGGCGACGATTCCAAGATCGACAGCGCCTTCACCATCTATTACATGGCGGTGAACGTCGGCTCGACCTTCTCGATGCTGGCCACGCCCTGGATCAAGGACTACGTCAACGCGGCCTACGGCGGCAACCTGGGCTGGCACGTGGCCTTCGCGGTGTGCAGCGTCGGCCTGACGGTCGGCCTGTTGACGGTCGGCCTGCTGCGCAAGACCATCGGCCACATCGGCTCGCCGCCGGACGCGGAGCCGCTGCGCGTGAACCGCCTGCTGGCGGTGCTGGCGGGCGGCGTGGTGGCCGTCGCCGCCTCGGCCGTCATCCTCGAGTACCGCGACCTGGCGCGCGCCTTCGTGTACGTGGCCGGCTTCGTCGTGCTCGGCATCTTCGTCCACCTGATCCGCAGCAGCCAGCCGAACGAGCGCGCCGGCCTGATCGCGGCCCTGGTATTGACCTTGCAGACCGTGTTCTTCTTCATCTTCTACCAGCAGATGTCGACCTCGCTGTCGCTGTTCGCCCTGCGTAACGTCGACCTTGAGTTCACCGTGTTCGGCGCCCACCTGTGGACCTGGTCGCCGGCCCAGTTCCAGGCGCTCAACGCGATCTGGATCATGGTCCTGAGCCCGGTGCTGGCCCTGCTCTACACCCGCGCCGGCAACAGCGGCAAGGACCTGTCGATCGCCGCCAAGTTCGCGCTCGGCTTCGCCGTGGTGGCAGCCGGCTTCTTCACCTACGGCGTGGCCGGCGCGTTTGCCGTGAACGGCCTGACCTCGTCGTGGATCATGATCGCCGGCTACGGCCTGTACTCGCTGGGCGAGCTCCTGGTGAGCGGCCTGGGCCTGGCCATGATCGCCCGCTACGTGCCGGCGCGCATGGGCGGCTTCATGATGGGCGCCTATTTCGTCGCCGTCGGCATTTCGCAGTACCTGGGCGGCGTGGTGGCGAACCTGGCCGCGGTGCCGCAGGGCATGACCGATCCGCTGCAGACGCTGCCGGTCTACACCGGGCTGTTCAACAAGCTGGGCATCGCGGCGATCGGCTGCACGCTGATTGCGCTGGCGGCGCTGCCGCTGATGCGCAGGCTGACGGCGACGCATCACGCGCACCAGTGATCCTGACTTACCACGGGCCTGTAGGGTGGGCGGCTCTGCCGCCCACGCGGTGATAGTTAACAGTAAAGTACGTGTTCAGGCCGATCCAGCTCGGTTTGAACGCGTGGGCGGGAAACCCGCCCACCCTACGGTATCATTGCGGATCAGATTTTACGGATTCCGGCATGTCTACCACTTCCCCCACCGACACCCAGGCCCTGCGCGCCCTCCAGGTCGCCCAGCGCGTCCACGCCATCGAACCCTTCCGCGTCATGGAAATGGTCAAGGCCGCCGGCGAAATGAAGCGCAGCGGCATCGACGTCATCAGCATGAGCGTCGGCGAGCCCGATTTCACCGCCCCGGACATCGTCGCCCATGCGGCCATGGAAGCCATCAAGGGCGGCGTCACCCAATACACCGATTCGCTCGGCCTGCGCGAGCTGCGCGAGGCGATCTCCGGCCATTACGCCGCCACCCACGGGCTCGACATCGACCCGCGCCGCATCGTCATCACCGCCGGCGCCTCGGCCGGCCTGCTGCTGGCCTGCGCCGCCCTGGTGGCCGATGGCGACGAGGTCCTGATGCCGGACCCCTGCTATCCCTGCAACCGCCATTTCGTATCAAGCTTCGGCGGCAAGCCGGTGCTGGTGCCGGCGGGCAGCGAAGAGCGCTACCAGCTGAGTGCCGCCCACGTCGAAGGACACTGGAACGAACGCACGCGCGGCGTGCTGGTCGCCTCGCCCTCGAACCCGACCGGCACCTCGATGACGCCGGAACAGCTGCGCGGCATGCTGGCCGCCGTCCGCGCACGCGGCGGCTTCGCCATCATCGACGAGATCTACCAGGGCCTGTCCTACGACCACAAGCCGGTCAGCGCCCTCGCCTTCGACCCGAACGTCATCACCGTCAACAGCTTCTCGAAATACTTCAGCATGACCGGCTGGCGCCTCGGCTGGCTGGTGGTGCCCGAAAGCCTGGTGGCGACCTTCGAAAAGCTGGCGCAGAACCTGTTCATCTGCGCCCCGACCGTGGCCCAGCAGGCCGCCCTGGCCTGCTTCACCCATGAAGCGCTCGCCATCTTTGAGGAGCGCCGCCGCGAATTCCAGCGCCGCCGCGATTTCCTGGTGCCGGTCCTGCGCGAGCTCGGCTTCGGGGTGCCGGTGATGCCGGACGGCGCCTTCTACGTGTATGCCGACATCGCGGCCCTGCCGCATGCGCATGCCGGCGACAGCACCGCCTTTGCCTGGTCGGTGCTGCGCGACGCGCATGTGGCGATCGTACCGGGGGATGATTTCGGTTTTGCCGCGCCGGCAAGGCACGTGCGCTTCTCGTACGCGACGCGCCTGGAGCGCATCGAGGAAGCGATCGGGCGCCTGGCGCGCGTGCTCGGCCGCTAAGGCAGGCTCAGGCCACGCGAATCTCGCGCGCCTCGCCGACCAGCTCGAGCAGCACGTCGGGCGCGGCCGGCTTGACCAGGTAGCGGTCGAAACCCGCGCCGAATGCACGCTCGCGGTCCTCGCCCTGGCCGTAGCCGGACAGGGCGATCGCAAACGGGGCGCGCCCGTGCGGCGGTTCACGGCGCAGCTGCGCCATGATTTCCAGGCCATCCATGCCCGGCAGGCCGATGTCGCAGATCAGGATGTCGTAGCGGCGTGCCTGCGCTGCCTCCAGGCCGGCGCGGCCCTCATAGGCGACGGCGACTTCATGGCCGGCCAGTTCGAGCAGCGTGCGCAGGGTATCGCAGGCATCCACGTTGTCTTCGATGAGCAGGATGCGGCAGGCGCCGTCCGCGGCGCTCGGCTCGGCCGGCATCTCCACCACCGGCGCAGCCGCGCTGGACAGCGGCAGGCGGACCGTGAAGTTGCTGCCCTTCCCTTCGCCGGCGCTGTCGGCCGTGACGCTTCCGCCATGCATGCCGACCAGGTTGCGCACCACGTTCAGGCCGATACCGAGGCCGCCCTCCGAGCGGGCCAGCGAACGCGGCCCCTGGATGAACAGGTTGAAGACCTGGGGCAGCATCTCGGGGGCGATCCCGGAACCGTTGTCGCTCACCGCGACCACCACTTCCTCGTCCGCGCGCCAGGCGCGCAGCACGATGTGGCCGCCGTCGCTCGTGTACTTGGACGCATTGCCGAGCAGGTTGGCGAACACCTGGGTCAGGCGTACCGGGTCGCCGTCGATGGTGAGCACCTCGTCGGGCAGCTCGACATCGAGGCGCTGGCCGCGGTCGCGGATGCGCGGCGCCACCGTTTCAACCGCCTGGTCGATGGCGCCGGCCAGCGCCATCGGGCGCACCGACAGGGTGATCTTGCCGCTGCTGATGCGCGCGGCGTCGAGCAGGTCGTCGAGCAGGCGCGCCATGTGGTCGACCTGGCGCCTGACCACGCCGGCGACGTGGGCCAGCTGGGGCGAGGATCCACCGACGCTTCCCATCAGGCTGGCCGCCATGCTCAGCGGCGCCAGCGGATTGCGCAGCTCGTGCGCCAGCATGGCGAGGAATTCGGTCTGGCGCCGGTTGGTGGCTTCGGCCAGGTCGCGCAGCGACTGGGCGCTGACGGTGGCCATGACCAGGTGCTGGTTGGCTTCGCGCAGCTGCTCGACCTGGGCTTCGAGCAGGGTGTGCTCGCGCGCCAGCACGCGGGCCTGCGAGAGCTCGGCTTCGAGGACGGCGATGCGTTGCTGCAGTTCCTGCTCGCGCAGCAGCCCGCCAAAGGAAAGATTGTCATCGCCCATCAGGGAACGTTGTTCAGAGCCGGCATTGGATTCATTAAACGTCCCCATGATGGTGTCTCATTCGTCGGACTTCACGCCGCCGACGCGCCCGTACAGCACACCGTTGACCTGCGCGGGGATCGGGTCGATCTCGATCCCGTCGTCCGTGATCCAGTATTCGCGCAAATCGTGGCTGTGGCTGGAACCCCGCACCTTGACAATGGAAATGAAGCGCTTCACGTGCCCGTCTTCTTCGGCGTAGCGCATGGCCACGATCGCGTCGGTCAGGTAGGCCATGTCGGCGCGCGCGTGATTCATGTCGACCGAGCGGTCGTCCAGGCCCACTGTCACCAGCGAGGACACGCCTCGCTTGGCCAGGCTGCTGAGGATACGGAACACGCCCTCGCGCAGGTCGCGCCGGCATTCCGGCGCCAGGTAGAGGCTGAATTCCGACAGCGAATCGATCACGACCCGGCGCGCACCGGTACGCTCGATCGCGGCCAGCAGGTCGTCCTCGAACTCCTCGGCCGTCATGTCGATCTGGCGGCTCTCCACCACGGCGACCTGGCCGGACTGGATCATGCCGGCAAGTTCGGCGTTGCGCAGGCGCGCCGTGCCCTTCTCGAAGCACATGATCACGCCCTTCTCGCCCAGGTCGACGCCGGCGCGCAGGAACTTCGACCCCATGATGGTCTTGCCGCAGCCGGTCGGGCCGATCGCCAGCATCGAATGGCCCTGGGGCAGGCCGCCGTGCAGCATCTCGTCCAGGCCCGGCGTGCCGGTCGGGATGCGGCGCGGCTCGCGGTCCACCGGCACGCCCGGTTCGCGGTCGTCCGCCAGCGGCGGCAGCAGGCGCGGATAGATGCGCACGCCGTCATCGGTGATGCGGAAAGTATGCGAACCCGACATGTGGGCCTGGCCGCGCATCTTGACGATGCGGATCTTGCGCACCACGGCATTGCGATCGTGCTGCTGGCTCATGGCGATCATGCCGTCGGCGACGGTCGTGATCGGGTTGGCTTCGACCTCGTTGTGCTGGTATTCGCCGATCAGGAAGGTGGTGGCCATCCAGCTGGTCATGCGGGTGCCGAGTTCCTGGACGAAGAACTGCAGGTCGCTCATGCCCTCGATGCCGCCCTTGCCGGTCTGGATCACGGAGCGGAAGGAATCCACGAACACCAGGCTGGGCGCGAAATCCTCGACCTCCTGGGTGATGCGCTCAAGGACGCCGCTGAAGTCGCCTGCGCGCAGGTCGGCGGCCAGGTTGACGTAGCGGATCGAGGTATTGACCTTGTCGGTATCGAAGAACGAATATTGCTGCTGGTAGCGCAGCATCTTCAGCGGCGGCTCGCCCAGCACGGTGAAGAACAGGGCGCGGTGCTCGGGATTCGCGAGGGCGAACATGATCTGGTGTGCCAGCGTCGTCTTGCCGCAGCCGGGCGCTCCGGTGATCAGGTTGAAGGAAAACTCGTTCAGCCCACCGCCCAGGAGTACATCGAGGCCCGGCACGCCGGTGGCCAATTTTCCCAAGCTTACTTTGTCGCTCATTTATTTCTGCTCCTGTGCATTCTTCTGCTGGCCCGACGCCGTGTCCGTAGTGGCCGTGGCGGATTCCAGCAGTCGCTGGGTCAGCCTCTCTCCGATTAGTGCGGCAAGTAACTGGGTAAAAGTCTGGAGCAAGGCCTCGTTGGCCGCGGCGGCGCGTTCTGCGTCGACCAGGACCATGCGTTCCTCCAGGGAGGTAAAGAGCTGTTCCGGCGCCCTGCAGGGGTGCTGGGGCGCGAGCCATGCATGGTCGGGGCCGATCACATGGACGGCACGGCCAAACAGGGCGCAAAAGCCACTTTCCCCAATCAGTGGGCAGAGATGCTGGGCGATCCGCCGCCAGGGCAGCAGCAAGGCTCTGCTCCCAGCGGATGGGTCCGGTGCGCCCGTACTATTCGTCATGTCTTCGTCGTTGAACAATGAATGCCGCTGGTGGTTGCGTAGGTCTGATGGGCTGGCGCTGGCCCGCAGCGGGGACGAATGAACGGATGCCCCGGTGCATTGGACATTATAGCGTGTCGCTCTAGCAAACTGGAAAAATCGCCTGGGTTCGTCGAGAAACATGTTCAGTAGTGTCAATTCGGCCCAAGCCCGCTATAGAATAGCCCTCGCCGAGCAATGCTGCTCATCATTAGCGGGTGAACGATGGAAAAAAAATTGGGTGCCGTCCTGTCGACGGCCTGTGTCGTACTGGCCGTGGCGATGTCGCCGGCGCAGGCCGCAACGAGCGCCGATGCGCGCTTCAAGACAATCTACACGAAAGAGTGGAAATGGCGCGTCACGGAACGGCTCGCCCGTGCCGAGGACGAGCGTGGCGTCAGCGCGAGCATCGCGCGTGTCGATGCTGCTGCGCAAGAAGCGCGGCGCCGCTACTGGGAAGGCATCCTGAAGGAACTCGACAGTATCAAGCCGGCCGAGCTGTCGCCGGATGAGCGCATCAACTTCGCCGTCTACCGGGCCCAGATTGCGGCGCTGGCCGACGCGCTGCGCTTCCGCGAGTACGAACAGCCGGTCAACGCCGACAGCGCGTTCTGGACCAACGTCACCTTCGGCGCGCGCCGTCCCTTCAAGACGCTCGAGGACTACCGCAACTACCTGAAACAGCTGGCCGCCCTGCCCGATTATTTCGAGCAGGAGACCGCCAACATGCGCGCCGGCCTGGCGCGCGGCTTCACGCCGCCGCAGGTCACGCTGAAGGGCCGCGACGTGGCGCTGGTGCCGATCGCCGAGGCCAAGACCCCGGAAGAAACGGTCTTCTTCACGCCGTTCAAGAACTTCCCGGCCGCCGTGCCGGCAGCCGAGCAGGAGGCGCTGCGCGCCCAGGCAGCAAGCGTGATCCGCGAGCAGGTCCAGCCGGCGTATGCGAAAGTGCTGGCCTTTTTCCGCACCGAATACCTGCCGAAGGCCCGGACCACGCTGGCCGCCGAAAGCATGCCCGGCGGGAAAGCCTACTACCAGTCGAAGATCGTCGAATTCACCACCACGAGCATGACGGCGGACCAGATCCACGCCGTCGGCCTGGCCGAGATGGCGAAGATCCGCGCCGAAATGCACGAGACCATGAAAAAGGTGGACTTCAAGGGCGACCTGCCGGCCTTCCTGGCTTTCCTGCGCACCGACCCGCAGTTCTACGCGAAGACGCCCAAGGAACTGCTGATGCACGCGGCCTGGACTGCCAAGAAGTTCGACGCCAAGGCCGACCAGTATTTCGGCTACCTGCCGCGCCGCCGCTTCGCGATCCTGCCGGTGCCGGACGACCAGGCGCCCTTCTACACCGCCGGCCGAGGCGGCGCCGGCTCGTACTGGGTCAATACCTACAACCTGCCGGCGCGCGCGCTCTACAGCCTGCCGGCGCTGACCCTGCACGAATCGGCGCCCGGCCACGCCTTCCAGATGCCGGTGGCGCTGGAACAGAAAGGCGTGCCGAACTTCCGCCGCGCCTACATCTCGGCCTTCGGCGAAGGCTGGGCCCTGTATTCGGAACGCCTGGGCGTGGAGATGGGCATCTACGAGACGCCCTACGAACATTTCGGCATGCTGAGCTACCAGGCCTGGCGCGCCTCGCGCCTGGTGGTCGATACCGGCATCCACGCCAAGGGCTGGACCCGCGAGCAGGCCCAGGCTTACCTGATGGAGAACACGGCGCTGGCCAGGCACGAAGTCGAGACCGAAGTGGACCGCTACATCTCCTGGCCGGGCCAGGCGCTGTCCTATTACCTGGGACAGATGGCGATCCAGGAGGCGCGGGCGCGGGCCGAGAAGGCGCTGGGGGCGAAGTTCGACATCCGGAACTTCCACGATACGGTGCTGCAGCTGGGGTCGGTGCCGCTGCCGGTGCTGCAGCAGCGCATCGATGCCTTCATTGCGGATGGGGGCAAGAGCCCTTACCCCAAGGAGTTGTAATTATCGTAGGGTGGGCGGGGGAAAAGAGTCCAGTGGACTCTTTTCCCGCCCCCTACAACAGCTTGAACTTGAGCTGGAACGACACCCCGCCATACAGCCGATCCTTGTACGACGGGATAATGCCGACGTTGAGGCCCACCCGCTGGTACTCGTAGGTCAGCGTCGGAATCGCCGCCGGGAACCAGCCGCCGTCGCGCATGTTCGGATAGCCGTCGAAGGCCGCGATCGCCAGCCCGAGGCGCACTGGCCCCAGCGCATACGGCTGCCAGATCACCCCCGCATAATTCGACCATCGGCGGTCGCTGTTGTAGAAGCGCCCGAGCGTGGCGGCCGTGGCGCCATTGAAGCGGTACTCGGCGCCGAGGCCCTTGTTGGCGCCGTTCAGGTCCTTGTCGCTGTCGAAGTGGGCGGTGGCAAAGCCGGTGTCGAGCCAGAATTCGCTCCTGGGCGCCGTGTCGATCTTCGTCAACAGATCATCGGCCTGGGCCAGGGGCGCCGCCAGCGCCAGCAGGGAAAGAAAGAGGACACGCATCAGTCGTCGGCCTTCGGATCGAGGTCGGGGAACATCACGTCGGTGAAGCCGAAGCGGGAGAAGTCGCGGATCCGCATCGGGTACAGGATGCCGTGCAGGTGGTCCACCTCGTGCTGCACCACGCGCGCATGGAAGCCTTCGGCGTCGCGGCGAATCGGCTTGCCGTACTGGTCGAAGCCTTCGTAATGCAGCTTCGTATGGCGCGGTACGCTGCCGCGCAGGCCGGGCACCGACAGGCAGCCCTCGAAGCCCTCTTCCATTTCTTCGGACAAGGGCGTGAGGACGGGATTGATCAGGACCGTCTCCGGCACCGGCGCGGCATCCGGATAGCGCCCGTTCTTCCCGAAGCCATAGATCACCAGCTGCAGGTTGACGCCGATCTGCGGCGCCGCCAGGCCTGCGCCATTGGCGGCGTGCATGGTCTCGAACATGTCAAGGACCAGGGCGTGCAGCTCGGGCGTGTCGAATTCGCGCACGGGTTCGGCCGCGCGCAGCAGGCGCGGGTCACCCATGCGCAGGATGGGGCGCACGCTCACCGCAGCTTGTCCTGGTCGCACAGCGCCGCGAGGTGGGCGCGGAAGCCGGCGGCGGTTTCCGGATGCTTCAGGCCGATCGCGGTGGTCGCTTCCAGGTAGCCGAGCTTGGAGCCGCAGTCGTAGCGCTGGCCGTCGTAGCGGTAGGCCAGCACGCGCTCGGCCTGCATCAGCGCGGCGATGCCGTCGGTCAGCTGGATCTCGCCGCCGGCGCCGGTGCCGAGGTTCTCGAGGTAGTCGAAGATCGAGCCCGACAGCACGTAACGGCCGACCACCGCCAGCGTCGACGGCGCCAGTTCCGGAGCCGGCTTCTCGACGATGTCCGACACCAGCTCAAGGTTCGGGCGGTAGCTCGATGCGCTGACGATGCCGTACTGGCGCGTGTTCTCGCGCGGGACGTCCTGCACCGCCAGGATGCTGGAGCGCTCGTAGGCATACAGGTCGGTCATCTGGGCCAGCACCGGTTTCTTGCCGGCATCGGTATCCATGAAGTCGTCCGCCAGCAGCACGGCGAAGGGCTCGTTGCCCACCACCGGGCGGGCGCACAGGACCGCATGGCCCAGGCCCAGCGGCGCCGACTGGCGGATGTAGATGCAGTTGACGTTCTTCGGGATGACCCCGCGCACCGTCTCGAGCAGGGCTTCCTTGCCGGCCGCTTCCAGCACCGACTCGAGCTCGTAGGCCTTGTCGAAGTGGTCCTCGATCGCGCGCTTGTTGCGGCCGGTGATGAAGACCAGTTCGGTGATGCCCGCCGCCACGGCTTCTTCCACGGCGTACTGGATCAGCGGTTTGTCCACGATCGGCAGCATCTCCTTCGGCTGCGCCTTGGTGGCGGGAAGGAAGCGGCTGCCGAGGCCGGCGACCGGGAAGACGGCTTTGCGAATCAGGCTCATGTTTTTTTACTCTTTCAAGAATTGAGCAGCGCTAGCAGGCCTGCTTCGTCAAGGATGGAAACACCGAGTTCTTCCGCCTTGGCGAGCTTGCTGCCCGCCTCGGCGCCGGCCACGACGTAGGAAGTCTTCTTCGATACCGAGCCCGACACCTTGCCGCCGGCCGCCTCGATCAGGGCGCCCGCAGCCTCGCGGCTCATGGTCGGCAAGGTCCCGGTCAGCACGAAGGTCTTGCCGGCAAGGATGCCCTCGGCGGCGGCCTGTTCCGGCAGCTGGGCCAGCAGTTCGGCGCGCAGCCGGGCCAGTGCGGCGAGCTGCTCGCGATGGCCCGGCTGCGCCATCCATTCCTCGAGCGCGGCGGCGACCGTTGCCGGCAGGCCGAACACGCCGAACACGTTCAGGTGCGCCAGCGACTCCAGGGTCTGGCCGGCGGCAAGCAACTGGCGCGCACGCGGCTCGGTCAGTTTCGGGATACCCAGCGCCGCCAGCAGGTTGACCTCTTCCAGCTTCTCGCGCAGCTGCGCGCGCGGCGGATGCTCGCCCCGCGGCGCCACGCCGGCTGCGAGGAGCGCGTCGATCTCGCGCTGGTTCTTTTCTTCCGCAAAGAACTCGGCAATCGCTTCGGCCACGGTGCCGCCGATGTCGGGCAGCACGCGCAGCAGCGCCGCCGGAGCCTGGCGCACCAGCTCGAAGCGTCCCAGCCAGTCGGCCAGGGTCTTGGCGGTCGACTCGCCCACGTGGCGGATGCCGAGCGCGAACAGCAGGCGTTCCAATGGCGGATTCTTGCTGGCCGCGATGGCAGCGAGCAGGTTGTCGGCCCACTTGGTGGCGACCTTGCCCTGCTTGACGGTCTCCGGTGTCGTGCCGTCGCGCTCGTCGGCCAGGCGTTTCATCTTGAGCAGGTCGTCAAGCGTGAGCTTGTACAGGTCCGCCACGCCGTGGATCAGGCTGCATTCGACCAGGCTGTCGATGTAGCGGTCGCCCAGGCCTTCGATGTCCATCATGCGCCGGCCCGCAAAATGCCGGATGGCTTCCTTGCGCTGCGCGGCGCAGGTCAGCCCGCCCGAGCAGCGCGCCACCGCCTCGCCTTCTTCGCGCACCACGTGCGAGCCGCACACCGGGCAGGTGTCCGGCAGCTTGTAAGGCAGCGGCTCCGGGCTTGGACGGCGCTCCAGCACCACGGACAGCACTTCGGGAATGACGTCGCCGGCGCGGCGCACGATCACGGTGTCGCCCACGCGCACGTCCTTGCGCAGCACCTCGTCCTCGTTGTGCAGGGTGGCGTTGGTGACGGTCACCCCGCCCACCGAGACGGGAACCAGGCGCGCCACCGGCGTGATGGCGCCGGTACGGCCGACCTGCACGTCGATCGCCGACACCTCGGTCAGCGCTTCCTCGGCCGGGAACTTGTGGGCCAGCGCGAAGCGCGGCGCGCGCGACACGAAGCCGAGCTGGGCCTGGTCGGCCACGCGGTCGACCTTGTACACCACGCCGTCGATCTCATACGGCAGGCCGGCGCGGCGTTCGCCGATGCTGCGGTAGTAGCCGAGCAGGCCTTCGCAACCGGTGACCACCGCGCGCTCTTTCGACACCGGCAGGCCGAGGCGGTCGAACCAGTCGAGCACCGCCGAATGCGATTCCGGCAGCTCGGCGCCCGCCAAGAAGCCGATGCCGTAGGCGAAGAAGCGCAACTTGCGCTGTGCCGTGATGCGCGCGTCCAGCTGGCGCAGGCTGCCCGCGGCCGCGTTGCGCGGGTTGGCGAATTCCTTGTGTCCGGCGTCGCGCTGGCGCCCGTTCAAGCGATTGAAATCGTCCTTGAACATCAGCACTTCGCCGCGCACTTCCAGCACGGCAGGGACATCGTCGCCATGCAGGCGCAGCGGAATGACCCTGACGGTGCGGATATTGGCCGTCACGTCCTCGCCGGTGTAGCCGTCGCCGCGGGTGGCGGCCTGCACGAACACGCCGTTCTCGTAGCGCAGGCTGATCGCCAGGCCGTCGAACTTCAGTTCGGCCGAATAGCCCACCTGCTTCGCTTCCAGGCCTTCGCGCACGCGGCGGTCGAAGTTCTCGACGTCTTCGTCCATGAA
The DNA here is from genome assembly GCF_002454935.1 of Massilia sp. UBA6681. Lineage (NCBI taxonomy): Bacteria > Pseudomonadati > Pseudomonadota > Betaproteobacteria > Burkholderiales > Oxalobacteraceae > Massilia > Massilia sp. UBA6681. The sequence continues at coordinate 91,346 of NZ_DKJX01000084.1, read as the reverse complement.
ACCGTTGTTCAGCGAGAGCATCGGCACCGAGTGCGTCACCTGCTTGAACTCGGGGATCGGCGCGGCGCCCACGCGCGAGGTCGGCGAGTCGTTGCTCACCGCCTGGGGATGCGCGCTTTCCAGGTCTTGCAGTTCCTTGAACAGGCGGTCGTACTCGGCGTCCGGGATGGTCGGCGCATCGAGCACGTGGTAGTTGTAGATGTGGCGGTTCAGCTCCTTGACCAGCCAAGCCATCCGGTCGAGGACTTCCTGTGGCACCGTCATGCTCGCCTCAGACGAACAGGCGCAGTGCGCGGGTGGAGCCGGCCGGGATGTCGGAGGCGTCCATCTCTTCGTAGAACTCGGCGACCTGTCCCTTGATCTCTTCCAGTGCCGGATCGAGCAGCGGCTGCTCGAAGTCGTCGACGATGGTGGCGTCCAGGCGCTGGGTCAGCTCCTTGGCGCACTTGACCATGGCGCCGAAGCCGTCGCGGCTCGGGGCGACGCAGGGCACGTCCAGCAGCAGGGTCAGGCGGTTGGTGGTGTCGGCGCCCAGGGTGACGTTGGTCGACAGCGTGAACAGCACGCCGCCCTGGCCGTCGGGCATCGAGAACTTGCCGTCCGGGCGCACGTCGAAGCCCTGCTTTTCCAGCGCCTGGATCAGGGTCGAGATCGCCCACGGAGCGCCGTTGGCGGCCAGGTTCACGCCCAGCTGGGCGTCGTGGCCGGCGACGAAGCGGTGCAGCGTGCGCGCTTCGCTCATCACCTCGATCATGTCCGGCACTTCCGGCTCGGCGCCGATTTCATCAGCCACGGCGCGCAGGCGGGTGACGAGTTCCGAGTATTCGATTTCGTTCAGGGCGGTGGTGCGGGTGGCCATCTGCACGCCGGCCTGCAACTTGGTGTAGACGCCGCCATGCACGATCGGCTCCCAGTCGCCGCTGACGGCGAAGCCGACGTAGTGGATCGGCTTGTTGCCGACGCGGCGCAGCTTCGAGAGCGCCGGCAGGATCTTGTCGCCGCGCAGGGCGCCTTCGAAGTTCAGCGGGATGATGCAATCGATCAGCGGGTCGACCAGGCTTTCGGCCAGTTCCGCAGGCGGCGTGCCTTCCGGGAGCGGCGTGGCCGGGGCCAGCGAAGCGATCGTGGTCGGGGTGCGCGGGCCGCTTGCCGGCGCAGGCTCGACTGGAGCTGCCGCCACCGGCGCGATGCTGTCATGCGGCACGCCCGGATCGAGGTCCAGCGGCGCCAGCGGCGTTTCGGCGCCGAGGTCGAGCACCGGTTCCTGGCGCTCCACCGGGCCGCGTTCGGCCGCAGCGCCCTCGAGCGGGCTGTCGCCGCTGCGCATCAGGACATCGTCATGCTCCGATGTGAACGCGCGTTCGACGCTTTTGCGGGCACGGTATTCCTGCCACTTGTTGTAGACGACGACACCGCCGACGAACACGCCGGCCGCCGCGATCAGGCTCATTTGGAAATCAGTCATGCTGCTTGTGCCTCAGTTGCGAAATGTGCGGCGGACTCCATGTCCACCGCCACGATGCGCGATACGCCCTGCTCCTGCATCGTCACACCGATCAGTTGGTTGGCCATCTCCATCGCGATCTTGTTGTGCGAGATGAAGAGGAATTGGGTATGGTCCGACATGCGCTTCACCATGCGGCAGAAGCGCTCGGTATTGGCGTCGTCCAGCGGCGCGTCGACCTCGTCGAGCAGGCAGAACGGCGCCGGGTTCAGGCGGAACATCGAGAACACCAGCGCGGTGGCGGTGAGCGCCTTCTCCCCGCCCGACAGCAAGTGGATGGTGGCGTTCTTCTTGCCCGGCGGCTGGGCCATCACCTGCACGCCGGAATCCAGGATCTCGTCGCCGGTCATCACCAGCCTGGCCTGGCCGCCGCCGAACAGGATCGGGAACAGTTCCGAGAAATGGGTGTTGACGCGGTCGAAGGTGTCCTGCAGCAGCTCGCGAGTCTCGCGGTCGATGCGGTGGATCGCGTCTTCCAGCGTATTGATGGCGGCCAAGAGGTCGTTGTTCTGCGAGTCGAGGTAGCGCTTGCGCTCGGTCGCCTGGGCCAGCTCGTCCACCGCCGCCAGGTTCACCGCCCCGAGGGCGCTGATGGCATTGGTCAGGCGCGTGACCTCGCCCTGCAGGTATTGCGGCTTCATGTCGGGCGTGAGCTTTTCCGCCAGCTCGGCTTCGACCGCGCCGGTGGTGGCCAGCGCCTCGGCGAACTGCTCCTGGTTCAGGCGCGCGGCCTGCTCCTTCAGCTGCATCTCGGTGATGCGGTCGCGCTGCGGCTGCAGACTGCGCTCGTTCCCCATGCGCATTTCCTCGAGCTGGCGCAGCTGCTGGGTGATCTGGTCGAGCTCGTGGCGGGCGTCCGCCAGCGCGCGCTCCTGCGTGCTGCGGCGCTCGAGCAATTCCTGCAAGCCCTCGTGGGCGGTGCCGGACTCCAGCGCTTCCAGTTCCAGCCGGCCGGCGCCCAGGCTGGCGCTGACCTGCTCGGCCTGGCTGGATGCGGTGGCGATATTGCGGCGCAGTTCCTCGATCTTGCTGCGTTGGGAGCGCTCGGCGAACTGGGCTTCCTGGGCGCTGCGTTCGAGGTCGCGCAGTTTCTGGCGCGCGTCCGCGAGCAGTTGCTCCTTTTCCATGAAGGCGGTTTGGCCGTCCTCATGGCTACCCTGCAGTTCGGCCAATTCCATGTCGAGCTGCTCGAATTCCTGCTCGGCTTCCGCAGCCGCTTGCCGCTGCTCGGCCTCCTGGGCCGCGATCTCGGACAGGTCGGCGGCGATCTGGCCGCTGCGCTGGTTGAAGCGCGCCTCGATCTCGCTTTGCTTGAGCACCTCGATCTGCAGCGCGTGCACTTCGCGCTGCAGCGTGCCGGAACGCTGGCGCGCATCCCCTAGCCGGCGCGTCAGCTCGCTGACCGCCGCGTCGGCGCGGGTGGCGCGGCTCTTCGCTTCGTCCAGCAGCAGGGCCTGGGCGCGCAGCTGCTTGCCGATGTTCTCGATCTCGTGCTGGCGCGCCAGCATGCCGTCCTGCTCCGCATCCGGCGCATGGAAACGCACCGAGGAGGCCGTGACCAGATGGCCCTGGCGCGTCACGAACGCGCCGCCCTGCGGCAGGCGGCCGCGCCCGGCAAAGGCCTCGGCGGCGTCCTGGGCCACGTAGACGTGGTGCAGCCAGTCGTTCAGCACCCCGCGCAGGCCCGGGTCGTTCAGGCGCAGCAGGCTGGCGAAGGGTTTCAGGCCCGGCGTATCGGCGGGCAGCGCTGCGGCCGGCGCCGGCGTGGCGACGCCCGGCGAATACAGGGCCAGGCGCGCCGGCGGCGCGTCGCTGAAGAAGGCCTTGGCCCAATCCAGGTTCGACACTTCCAGCGCCCCGGAACGCTCGCGCAGCACGGCTTCCAGCGCGGTTTCCCAGCCTTCCTCGATGTCGAGCTTCTGCCACAGGCGCGGCAGCGCCGAGAGTTCATGCTTCTCCAGCCAGGGCTGGACCTTGCCCTGGGTTTGCACGCGATCCTGCACCTGGCGCAGCGCGGCCAGGCGCGCTTCCAGCTGGGCCGTTGCGCTGGACTCCTGCTGGACCTGCGCGTGAGCGTCCTTGCGCTCCTGCTCGACGGCGTCCTGGCGCCCCGATGCCTCCTCGAGCAACATGGTCTGCTCTTCCAGAGCCAGCTGCTTTTCTTCGAGTTGCAGGCGCAGGTTGTCGAGGGTGACGCTGTCCGGCAGGTTCAGGCCGTTGCGCTCCTGCTGCAGGCGTTCGCGCCGTGCGGCCAGGCTGGTGAGGATGTTGGCGGCATTGCGCTGGTGGGCGCTGGCCAGTTCGATGCGCTGCTGGACCTGCATGATACGGGCGCGCGATTCGTTCGCCCGCTCCTGGGCCTGGCGCCAGGCGGCTTCCAGTTCCGGCACCCGCTCGCCATGGCTTTCCACCGCGATCTGGGCCCCTTCGGCGCGCGCGCCGAGTTCCTCCAGCGTGATTTCGGCTTCCGCCAGTTGCTCTTCGTATTCCTGGCGCTGCGCCAGCCACTGGTCGCGCTGCGCACCCAGGGTGCCGAGCTGGTTCTGCAGGCGGGTGCGCGATTCGACCACGAACTTGATCTGGGCTTCCAGGCTGCCGATCTCGGAATTGGTCTGGTACAGGGCGCCCTGCGCCGTGTGCAGGCGGTCGCCGATACTGAAGTGCGCCTGGCGCATGTTCTCCAGCTCGAGCTCGACGTTGCGCAGCTTGGCGGTCTGGGCTTCCAGCGCGGTCTGCGCCTCTTCCACCTCGCGGAAATAACGGACCTGCTCGGCCTTGGCTTCGTTCTTGCGCAGCAGCCATAGCAGCTTCTGCTTTTCTTCCTGCTCAAGCTGCAACTGGTGGAAGCGGTTGGCGACCGCCGCCTGGGCTTCCAGCTTTTCCAAGTTGGCGTTCAGCTCGCGCAGGATGTCCTCGACCCGCAGCAGGTTCTCGCGCGTGTCCGACAGCCGGTTCTCGGTCTCGCGCCGGCGTTCCTTGTACTTCGACACCCCGGCCGCCTCTTCGAGGAAGACGCGCAGCTCTTCCGGGCGCGACTCGATGATGCGGGCGATCATGCCCTGGCCGATGATGGCGTAGGCGCGCGGTCCCAGGCCGGTGCCGAGGAAGATATCCTGGATGTCGCGCCGCCGTACCGGCTGGCCGTTGATATAGTAGGTGGAGGTGCCGTCGCGCGTGAGGGTGCGCTTGACCGCGATCTCGGCATACTGACCCCACTGCCCCGCCGCCTTGCCGGCGCTGTTGTCGAACACCAGTTCGACCGAGGCGCGTCCGGCAGGTTTGCGGTAGGTGGAGCCGTTGAATATCACGTCCTGCATCGACTCGCCGCGCAATTCGGACGCCTTGGATTCGCCCAGCACCCAGCGCACGGCATCGATGATGTTCGACTTGCCGCAGCCGTTGGGGCCGACCACGCCGACGAGCTGGCCGGGCACCTGGAAATTGGTGGGATCGACGAAAGACTTAAATCCCGACAATTTGATGGATGAAAGGCGCACGTTGCTTCGGCTAGGGTTGGAGAGTCGTCAAAGATCCAATCATACCATTTGTTGATTGCTTTTCGGCCAAGAAGAAGTCTTGCGAACCCAGCAATTTCTTGCCGGATGCCGAGGAACTCAGCCTGCCCGCGCCGCAGGGACGGGTTCGCGCCCCGGATCGTTCATGGCGCCCTGCCCGACCGCCTCGCCCAGCACGCGTCCGACGACACCCTCGGCGGCCAGCACGCGGATGCTGCCGGTGCGGAACGCCTCGGCCAGGCGCTCGGCCGGCAGCGAGAAGGCCTCCTGGCGGTTGGCGCCGGAGAAGATGAAGAGCGTGCGCAGCGGACTGACCCAGGTCAGGCGGACCTTGCGCACGCCCAGCGCGCCCTTGAACTCGACCCGCATGCCGCGCTCCAGGCTGGCGAGCAGCGCGCCGGCGGGGTCAAGGGCGCTTTCCTGTTCGGCGGCCTCGGCCTGTTCCCGGGCGACGCGGCGCAGCGCGTCCTGCTGGGCGGCCTCCACCGCCAGCTCCAGCTGGCGCTCGGGCGACAGCTCGATCGGGGCGCGCACGATGGTGGCGTGGCAGTCGGCCAGGGCGGCGAAGAACTGCAGGCGCTCTGCATCCTGCCACTTGACGGCATCCAGCCACTTGTTGAGGGTGGTGAGCAGGGCCGGCAGGCGCTTGATGAGCGCCTTGCGCTGCTCCTGGGTCGCCTTGGGCTTGACGCTCCAGATCAGGTCGTCCATGGCGCGGGTGGCATTGTCCACCGCGCCCGGCTTGCTATCCTCGATGGTGTAGGCGAGCGTCAGGACCGGGGTCCAGCGCTGCTCCAGGAAAGTGCCGACCAGCGCCACCACCTGTTCGCCGGCCAGGCGCAGCGACACCGCCTTGTTTGCCGATCGGGCGGCGGCGGCCTGTTTTTCCTGGCGGGTCGCCTGGGCGATCGGGCCGGCGATCGCGGCCGCTTCCAGCTGTTCGCGCTCGGCCATGCTGGCCTCCAGGTCGGCCACGGCGGCGGCGAAAGCGTCGGGCTGCGCCTCCCGGCGCACCTTGTCGACGCCGCGCTGCATCGCCCGGTAGACCGGGTCGTCGGCGCTGGCAGGCCGTTCCCAGCCGGCGTTCGACAGCAGGTCGAGCATGCGCCGCGCCGGGTGCGCGTCTTCGAAGAAGAAGCTGCGGTCCTTCAGCGCCGCCTTCAGCACCGGCACCTGGAGGAAGGCGATCAGCTCGCGCGTCTCCTGCGGGATCGACTCGTCGAGCAGGACGGTCTCGAAGATGCGCGACAGCAGGTCGAGCGTGGTCTCGTCGCCGCGCGACAGGCTGCCGCGGGGCAGGCTCTGTTTCAGGCGCGGCAGGTAGAACACCTCGTGCGGGCCGGCAGCCGGCCCCGCCTGGGGACCTGGCGCCGGTACGGCGCCGGCCAGCTTCTCCAGCACCTCGATCAGCGGCGCCGCCGCTGCGCTTGGCGCAGGCGCCGGAGCGCCGGCATGCGCCGGCACAGGCTGGCCGCAGCCGGGCGGCATGGCGCCGGCGAAGCCAGCCGCCGCACTCGGGCGCCAGCCGCCGCCCTGCGGCAAATTGGGGATCAGGGGAATGTCGAGCTCGGCGCCGGCAGCCGCCTCGGCCGCACCGAACAGCTGGCGCAACCCCTGCGACACGGCCGCGTCGCGGCGCGCCCGCGCGGCCCTGGCGGCGGCACTGTCGTCGGTCTTGGCGAAACGCTCCTCCCGGAAACGGGCCGGCTTGAGCCTGTCGTTAAGGGCTTCGAGGATGGGCGCGAAGTCGAACACGACCCCGGTACGCAGCAGCGGCACGATCAGCGCGTGCGCCGCCTCGTCGGGCTCGAACTCGCACCAGGCCTCCTGCAGCGCGCGCAGGAAGACTTCGGGGCGGAAGGGATTATGGCTGGCGCGCACCAGCTCGCGCCCCAGCAGCAGGCCCAGGCGCACGCCGAGGCTGGCCAGCCGTTCCGACTGCTGGATGTCGAAAGGCCGGCTGATGGCGGCGAAGGCCAGCTGGTTGTCCATTTCCTCCATCGGCACCAGGCTCAGCGTCAGGGGCGCAGGCGCGGCCCTGCTCGCCGGCGCCAGCAGGGCCACCTCCTTGCGCAGGGCCAGCTCGATAGCGGTGGATGCCAGGTGCACGAAGGCGTAGGCATTGTCCTGCAGCAGATTGCCGGAACGGATGCGCCGCCCCACGGTCTGCGGGTCGTTGCCGGCGCTGGTCATGTCCAGCAACACGGCCGTCATGCGCTTCGCCATGTCGGCAAGCCCGTCGGCAGCACGGCCGGCCGCGATGGAGACGAGCTCGTCCAGCGTCGCCTGCTGCGCGCTGGCGGCCTTGCGGAGGGCGGGTGTCTGGGCGGTATTCACGATCATCCCATTGTGCCACAATATTTCCACATGGCAATAAGAAAAGGTGGGTTCTGGCTTGATGCAGGCAAACGGCAGGTTTCGGCGCCACACGCCGAAAATAATGCCTTGAGAACGTCGGCGCCTGTCCTACACTGGATCACGCCGCGGTCTGATACCGGTTCATCAATACGAAACGCATGATGGCTCGACCGGAAATGCTGCGGTAAGGCTCCACAGCTCGGCATGCAAGACACTTTCCCCACATTGAAAGGAAATGATCATGGCCCAAGGTAAATCGAAGCAAGGCGGCAGCTCGCAGCAGCACGCCGAAGCAGGCCGCCAGGGCGGCAGCAAGCAATCGGGTTCCGGCTCGGGCTCGCGCTCGGGCGGCAGCGCCGGTAGCGGCGGTACCCGCGGCGGCACCCCGGAGCAGCACGCCGAAGCCGGCCGTCAAAGCCACAAGAACGACAAGAAGCGCTGATCGCGCGGCAGTCCCGGCCTGCCCACGACCAGGATTGTCGCCAGCCCGTCGCAGCCGCGATGGGCTTTTTTACGGCATCAGATATTGCGCAGCATGCCGCCCTTGGGCGGACGGAAGTCCCGGATGTCGTTGACCAGCCCCGCGGTCTTGGCATCGCGCGAGTTCAGGTGCAGGTCGGAGTACTGGTGGATGGCCCACTGCTCCGGCGTCAGCTCGATGCATTTGCGCAGGATCGACTCGGTACGCGCGTCGTCGGCGCGCAGGCCTTCGACGATGATGTTCAGCGCATCCGGCCGCGAGCCGGGCGAGGCCGTCGCGTGCGACTTGTGCACCATGAAGCGCGCCGTCTCGCTGCAATAGCGCTCGTCGCCGGACAGGTAGAGGATGACCGCGATCGAGGCCACCGCCCCGCCGTTGTACATGACGAACTTGATGGGCGAATTCGCCAGGAAGTTGTACAGGCACAGGCCATCGCTGACGTAGCCGCCGTTCGACTGCACCAGGACATGGGCCGTCTCGATGCCGTCCTCGGTCATCATCGACACCGCCTCGAACACACGGTGCACCATGTCGCTGTTGACGTCGCCCGACAGCGTGAACCATGCTTCCTTGACCTTTTGTGCTTTGTCTTCGCTCATAGTTTTTCCCACTGCAAAGTGTGTGGGATAAGTGTAGCAAAACACGCCCGCAGGTCCGCCCATCGGGTGCACCAATAGTGCGCAGCAATTCTTTTTGGCAAGCGCCAATTCCCCCTATGGAAGGGCCCTCCTCGGTTGACACCGCATCAATGCTGGCATATCCTCCACAGTCTTGACCGGGAGAGCGCAGAATCAACTGCCGCCGAAGGGGCACTACCCACAAACTCTCAGGCAAAAGGACTGGTCAGGGAACGGCAGCGCAAGGCGCGGCCGGCTCACACTCTGGAGAGCGGCCCCGCCAACACGGGGCCCACCGAAGGGGCAGGCGGCGCATGCCGCTATCTCTCAGGTACCAAGGACAGAGGGGATACAGGCGCCGGCAACGGTGCACGCACCCCTATTCACTGCCCGAGGATTCCATGACGCTCAAAGCGACCCCGCTCAATTCCGCACACCGCTCCCTCGGAGCCAAGATGGTCGATTTCGGCGGCTGGGACATGCCGGTCAACTACGGCTCCCAGATCGAAGAGCACAACGCCGTCCGCCTTGATGCCGGCATGTTCGACGTCTCGCACATGTGCGTGGTGGACCTGAAAGGCGCCAATGTGCGCGCCTTCCTGCGCGGCCTGCTGGCCAACAACGTCGACAAGCTCCAGGTCCCCGGCAAGGCGCTCTACTCCTGCATGCTCAATCCCGAAGGCGGCGTGATCGACGACCTGATCGTCTATTACTTCAGCGAAGACTGGTTCCGCCTGGTGGTCAACGCCGGCACCGCCGAGAAGGACGTGGCGTGGATGACGCAACAGAACGAGGCGACCGGATCCGGCGTCGTCATCACCCAGCGCCGCGACCGCAGTGAAGAAAATCGTGATCCGATCGCCCTGGTCGCCGTGCAGGGTCCGAACGCGCGCGCCAAGGTCTGGCAGGTGCTCCCCGAGACCCAGGCCGCTTCCGAATCCCTGAAACCCTTCAACGTCGTGATCGTACCGGACACCGCGTTCGGCGAAGCGATGGTGGCGCGCACCGGCTACACGGGCGAGGACGGCTTCGAGATCGGCGTTCCGGCCTCGCAGGTCGAAGCCCTGTGGAATGCCCTGAAGGACGCAGGCGTCAAGCCGGCCGGCCTGGGCGCCCGCGACACCCTGCGCCTGGAAGCGGGCATGAACCTGTACGGCCAGGACATGGACGACAATATCAATCCGCTGGACGCAGGCCTGGGCTGGACCATCGACCTGGTCTCGGAACGCGACTTCATCGGTAAGAGCGCGTTGCAGGCCAAGGGCCAGCAAGCCAACTTCGTCGGCCTGATCCTGCGCGAGAAAGGCGGCATCCTGCGCGCCCACCAGAAGGTCGTCGCCGCTTCCGGCAACGCGGGGGAAATCACCAGCGGCACCTTCAGCCCGAGCATGCAGCAAGCGATCGCCCTGGCGCGCGTGCCGCTGGACGTGGCCGTGGGCGACACCGTGCACGTGGAAATCCGCGACAAGAAACTGGCTGCCAGCGTGGTGAAGCTGCCGTTCGTGCGTAACGGCAAGGTCCTCGCTTCCTGATACAGAATAATCAAAAGAACCGTTTATACTACCCGCCTCACCAAACTGGAGCCTTACATGAACATTCCAACCGACCTGAAATACACCGAGTCCCACGAGTGGGTGCGCCGCGAGGCCGACGGCAGCCTGACCGTCGGCATCACCGAGTACGCGCAGGACGCACTGGGCGACATCGTGTTCGTCGAACTGCCGCAGGTCGGCAAGGCATTCACCGCCGGCGACGACGCCGCGGTGGTCGAGTCGGTCAAGGCCGCCAGCGACATCTACGCCCCGGTCTCGGGCACCGTCACCGCCGTCAACCAGTCGGTCGCCGACGCGCCGGACTCGATCAACCAAGATGCCTACGGCGCCTGGCTGTTCAAGCTGGCCCCGAGCGACGCCGGCGCAGTCGACAAGCTGCTGGATGCCGACGCCTACGGCAAGACCACTGGCAACTAATAAGTAGTACGGGTGCGCCTTCGGGCGCACCTTTTGTTTTACGGATCCGTCCCGATCTACCCGATCTCCTTCACAGCGGCGCCCGATCCCCGCGCCCGATCTCTCCAGACTCTGACCATGACCCGCACCAGCCTCACTCAACTCGAAGCGCGCGATTCCTTCATCCCGCGCCACATCGGCCCGTCCGACTCCGAACAGGCAGCCATGCTGTCGACCCTGGGCTACGCCTCGCGCGCCGCCCTGATCGACGCCGTCGTGCCCGCGAACATCCGCCGCCAGGACACGATGGACCTGGGCCAGTTCGTCGAACCGCGCAGCGAAGAACAGGCGCTTGAAACCCTGCGTGCGCTGGCCTCGAAGAACAAGGTCATGAAGTCGATGATCGGCCAGGGCTACTACGGCACCCACACCCCGAAGGTCATCCTGCGCAACATCTTCGAGAACCCGGCCTGGTACACCGCCTACACCCCGTACCAGCCGGAAATCTCGCAGGGCCGCCTGGAAGCGATCCTGAACTTCCAGCAGATGATCACGGACCTGACCGGCATGGGCATCGCCAACTCGTCGATGCTGGACGAAGGCACCGCCGCCGCCGAAGCCATGACCCTGCTGCAGCGCGTCGGCAAGTCGGCCTCCAAGGTGTTCTACGTGGCCGACGACGTGCTGCCGCAGACCCTGGAAGTGGTGCGCACCCGCGCCGAGCCGATCGGCGTCGAAGTGCGCGTGATTGCCGCCGGCGAGATCGAGAAGCTCGAAGAGACCTGCTTCGGCGTGCTGCTGCAATACCCGGGCGTGAACGGTGAAGTGCGCGACTACCGCGCCGCCGTGGAACACCTGCATGCCGCCGGCGCGATGGTCGTCGTGGCGGCCGACCTGCTGGCGCTGACGATGCTGGAAGCACCGGGCGCCTGGGGCGCCGACGTAGTCGTCGGCAACAGCCAGCGCTTCGGCGTGCCGCTCGGTTTCGGCGGCCCGCACGCCGGCTACCTGGCCACCCGCGACGAGTACAAGCGCTCCATGGCCGGCCGCCTGGTCGGCGTGACGGTCGACGCCCAGGGCAACCAGGCCTACCGCCTGGCGCTGCAGACCCGCGAGCAGCACATCCGCCGCGAGAAGGCGACCTCGAACATCTGTACCGCCCAGGTGCTGCTGGCCGTGATGGCCGGCATGTACGCGGTCTACCACGGCCCGCAGGGCCTGAAGCGCATCGCCACCCGCGTGCATCGCCAGACCGCGATCCTGGCCGCCGGCCTGAAGCAGCTCGGCGCCGAAGTTGTGAACACCACCTGGTTCGACACCCTGACCGTCAAGGGCGACGCGCAAGCGCTGCACGCCGCCGCCGAAGCGGCCGGCATCAACCTGCGCCGTATCGACGACGGCCACGTCGGCATCTCGCTGGACGAAACCACCACCCGCGACGACCTGGCCGCCCTGTTCGCCATCTTCGGCAACGGCAAGACCGTGGACATCGACGCGCTGGATGCGGACGCGCAGGACGCCTTCCCGGCCGCACTGGCCCGCAGCACCGAATACCTGACCCACCCGACCTTCCACCGCTACCACGCCGAGCACGAGATGCTGCGCTACCTGCGTAGTCTGGCGGACAAGGACCTGGCGCTGGACCGGACCATGATCCCGCTGGGTTCGTGCACCATGAAGCTGAACGCGACCTCGGAAATGATCCCGGTCACCTGGCCGGAATTCTCGAACATCCACCCGTTCGCCCCTGATGACCAGACCGTCGGCTACCGCGAGATGATCGCCCAGCTGGAAGCCATGCTGTGCGCCGCCACCGGCTACGCCGCGATCTCGCTGCAGCCGAACGCCGGCTCGCAGGGCGAGTACGCGGGCCTGCTGGTGATCCAGAAGTACCACCAGTCGCGCGGCGAAGGCCACCGCAACATCTGCCTGATCCCGTCGTCGGCGCACGGCACCAACCCGGCCTCGGCCAGCATGGTCGGCATGAAGGTCGTGGTCACCGCCTGCGACGAGAACGGCAACGTCGACTTGGCCGACCTGAAGGCCAAGGCCGAGCAGTACAGCAAGGATCTGGCCTGCGTCATGGTCACCTATCCGTCCACCCACGGGGTGTTCGAAGCCGGCATCCGCGAACTGTGCGAGATCGTGCACCAGCACGGCGGCCAGGTCTACGTGGACGGCGCCAACATGAACGCGATGGTCGGCGTGGCCGCGCCGGGCGCCTTCGGGGGCGACGTCAGCCACCTGAACCTGCACAAGACCTTCTGCATCCCGCACGGCGGCGGCGGCCCGGGCGTAGGCCCGATCGGCGTCGGCGCCCACCTGGCCCCGTTCCTGCCGAACCAGCTGTCGACCGGCTACGTGCGTAACGAAGCGGGCATCGGCGCGGTGAGCGCGGCCGCCTACGGCTCGGCCTCGATCCTGCCGATCTCGTGGATGTACATCGCGATGATGGGCGCATCGGGCCTGACCGCCGCGACCGAAGTGGCGATCCTGAATGCCAACTACATCGCGCGCCGCCTGGCGCCGCACTACCCGGTGCTGTACACCGGCCACGACGGCCTGGTCGCGCACGAGTGCATCATCGACCTGCGCCCGCTGCAGGACAAGACCGGCATCTCGAACGAAGACGTGGCCAAGCGCCTGATGGACTTCGGCTTCCACGCCCCGACCATGAGCTTCCCGGTGCCGGGCACCCTCATGATCGAGCCGACCGAGTCGGAATCGAAGGCCGAGCTGGATCGCTTCATCGAGGCGATGATCACCATCCACGCCGAGATCGTGAAGGTCGAGCGCGGCGAGTACGACAAGATGGACAACCCGCTCAAGGGCGCCCCGCACACCGCCGAGGTGGTGACCGCCGACGACTGGCAGCATACCTACAGCCGTGAAGTGGCGGCCTTCCCGGTGGCCTCGCTGCGCAAGAAGAAGTACTGGCCGCCGGTCGGCCGTGCGGACAACGTCTACGGCGACCGTAACCTGTTCTGCGGTTGCGCGCCGATCAGCGACTACGAGTAAGCAAGCTAGAATTTCTAGCGTTTAAATGGCGGCCCTGGGGCCGCCATTTTTTATGGGCAAGGACCGCGTGCAGGGCCGCGGCGGCGTGCCATCATGTAGAGCATGCCAATCCACGCCACGGCATACCCCACCAAGTCGCGATTGCGGATCTCCCTGAAGTCGGCATAGAACAGTCCGGTCGAACCGATATACGCCACTGCGGTCAGGCCTGCGCAGGCCGCAATGGCGATCCAGGTACCGTTTGTGCGTTTCATCCCGCCGGCCGTGGTATTCACGCTGCTGTTATTGGCAGCGCCGACAAGGCGGCTCTCGATGCCGGGCCGGTAGGCCAGGTCTCCTCGCCACAACCAGAGCGGCTCGAGCTTCGGCTTGAGCGCCGCAGCCATCCAGCCGCTGTAGGCCAGCAGCAGTGATCCATTCATGAACAGCTCCTGCGGTCCCGAGAACAGCTGGCGCGGGGTGCCAACGATGAACGTATTGAGCCAGAATATGTTGATCGAGGCTGGAAACTGGAGGATGAGTGCCAACAAGGGATAGCGGTTAAGACACAGCATCGCGCCGGTCACGATTTCCAGGTACTTGATGAATTGGTACAGGTAGATATTTGCGTTGGCCTGGACCCACTCGCCGCCGACGCCTGGAATTTCCGGAACAAAGCCGGTAGCCGCGTAGCGGATGCCGGAGAACAGAAGGTTGGCGCCAAAGTACAGCCGGAGCCAGTGAACGATAAAAAACCACGGTGATTGCTCGGACATGCTTGATCCTCGGTTGGAACTGCGATATTCCGGGTGCGCTCCACACCCGGTCCTGCGTTGCGAACTGGATTGAATCGGACGCGGATGCGCCCGCAACGGCCCGGAAGCGTCAGGCCAGACCTGCCGTCATGGTGTCGACCGGCCTGCCGACGCGCGGGTGCAGGCTGCGCATCAGCCTGCGGCTGACGTCGCAGGCGCGGCCAATCCCGCAATCTGCGTCTGCTCGGATTGCGACTGGCGGATGAAACAAAAAACGGTGAAGCGGACGGTCAGGGCTGGCGTTCAGCCGGGGGCGCTGCGGGGAAGGCTGTCGTGGGGCATGGGTCGGTCTCCGTGTCTTTATTAACTAACTCAGACTTTAGAATTTATGTTCTAGATATTTTCATATCCTCATGTCATCGTGCAACTTAAAACGATGCAAGGCTGCTATGCGTTTTGTGCACGGGTGCGAGGGGCTTCGCGCTCCTCGAGCAGGCCGAGCGCGACGTCCATGACGGTATTTTCCTGCCCGCCTGTTTGCGGCGCTTGCCCAGCTCGATCCTGGATGTCGACGGCCGAATGTTGTACTTGGAGGATGCCGCTTGGGCGTGGCGGCGGAGGCAGGACGTTCCCGGCGGCGTCGATCGGCAGCTTCCCACCGCGGCCGAAAGCCTCGCGTAAGCGGATCAGGAATCGAGACTGAGGAGTTGTCTCAACATAGCGCCAGGCAAGCCGACGCAGGAAGCTTGGCTGACCATGCGCTGTTCAGCACAGTGGCTGAACGAGGAATCACTTGCGGCTCGATGCGAGCCGCAAGTGCGACCGCTCGTGACGACGGCGCTCCCTGGGAAGATCCCGGGGGGCGCCGTTTTCCATTGGCGGTGGCGCCATGCTCTCCGGCTGTGGCGCCGGCGCCGATTCCGGCTCTTCGAGGCGGAAGGCCGCCACGCTGCGCGACAGTGCCAGTGCCTGCATCTGCAGGGTGCGCGCGGCCGCCGCCGCTTCCTCGACCAGGGCGCAGTTCTGCTGGGTCACCTCGTCCATCCGCACGATTGCCTGGTTGACCTCGGCCAGGCTGCCGGCCTGGCCGGCGCTGGCGCTGCCGATCCGCCCCAGCACGTCTTCCATCTCGCGCGCCGCCCCGAGCGCATCCTCGACACCGGCGCCGGCCTGGGCGGCCCAGGCCGCACAGCCTTCGATCTCGGCCACCGAGCGCGCCGCCAGTTCGCGCACTTCGCGGGCGGCGCCGGCCGCACGCTGGGCCAGCGCCCGCACCTCGTTGGCCGCGTCGGCGAACTCGTGGTCCTGGGTCCCGTTGCGGGCCGCACTGAGGGCGGCGTTCAGCGCCAGCGCGCCGGCTTCGCTGGCAAACGCATCGATCGCCGCCGCCACCTCGGCCGCCCGGGCGGCGCCGTCCTTCACCCGCGCCAGGGTGGCCGCCATGCGCTCGACGCCCTGCCCGCCTTCGCGGGCACGGGACGATGCCGACTGCGCCAGCCGGTTGGCCGCCAGCGCATTGGTGGCGGTGACCGTCACGGTTTCGGCCAGCTGCTGCATGCTGGCCGCCGTGTCTTCCAGCGAGCGGCTGCGAAATACGGCGCGGCTATGCAGGCTCAGGTTGCCGAGACTGAGGTCGCGCGAGGCGCTGCCGATGGTGCGCGCCGACTCCAGCACCGTGCGCAGGGTCCCGTTCAGGTTGCGGATACCGGCGTCGAGCGCCCGCGAGGTTTCGCCGATCTCGTCCTCGCCATAGACCCGTTCGCCGACCGTCAGGTCGCCGCTCGCCAGGCCCAGCGCCGCCGCGCCGATCCCGCGGATTTCGAGCAGCAGCGCGCGCCGCACCGCCACCGTGATGGCGAGCGACACCCCGACCGCCAGCAGGACCACGAAGGGCATCAGCGCGACCGTGAGCCGGAAGTCGGCGGCGGCGGCAACGGACGCCTGTTCGGACAGCTCGCGCTCGAGCCTGGCCAGCATGCCCATGCGCTCCACCAGCTTCGAGAACGCGGCCTCGGGCTTGATCATGGCATTCGCACCGATGGTCTGGTCGGCGTGCGCCAGTTCGACCACCTCGCGCGCCGCCCGCACGTACAAGCGGTGCGCCTGGGCTGCCTGCTCGACGTGGCGCCGCTCGGCGCTATCGCCGGTGCGCTGCATCAGCTCGCCGAAGGCGCGCTCGATCGCGCCGTGCTGGCGGTGGATGTCGGCGATCAAGACGTCGATGCGGGCGCGCGAGAAGCTGCTGCCGAGCCAGGTGAGCAGCTTGTAGGTGTCGGCATGGACGCGCTGGGCCTGGCCCACCAGCTCGGTGGCGCTGCGCATCTGCACCGCGCGCGGACCGACGATGGACTGCAGCGACTGGTGCTGCTTCACCATCGCATAGTAGGCGGCGCTCGAGAGCAGTACCAGCAGCATCAGGACGACGCCGGGTGCGAGCAGCAGCTTGGGGCCGATTTTCAGTCGCGACAGCATGGCTCAGCCGCGGTGCGAAGAAAGCCCGGCACGGGAAGGAGTCGGATGTGGCTGCATGATGCCTCCCTGAGAATGGCGCGGATCTTTGTTTAATTTCCTGAACGCATTCAACGAATCTACGCGCTTCAATCTGGTGCCGGTTTGCGGTCGCTCAGATCGCCCACCATCTTCGCTGCGGAACCAACAGGCATATGTATTGTGAAACAATCACTTACTAATTTGATATAGTTGCTCCCGTTGCACGTTGTATCCTTCCGTTCGACCTGAACAAGCACGTCACGAAAAGGAACACGCATGAACGCCAGGCGCATCGTTTTTGCAGCCGCACTCCTCGCCATCGGCAGCGCGCAGGCGCAGTTGGTCGATGCACCGTCCTCGTCCCTGTCGGCCGAGACGGGCGGACGCTTCGGCCCGCTGGCCGAGGGTTTCAGACGCTACCAGCCCCTGTACGGCGGCAACGAGGCCGCCAACCCGAATGACCGCCTGTTCAAGGCCCAGGGATTCCGTACCGATCCCAGGCTGGTGCTCGGCTATGCGTTCAACCAGTACCTCGCGCTGGAGGCCGGCTATTCCCACCTGGACGACCGCGGTTTCCACAAGCCGAACCCCTTCAATGCCAGGGAGATGGCGATCGATGAGGCGCTTGGTGCGGGCGTGCTCGGCGCCAGGAGCTACACCACCTACCTGGCAGCGAAGATCAGCGTGCCGGTCAATGAGCGCTTGACCGCCTACGGCAAGCTGGGCGTTGCCCAGAGCGTGGTGAAGAGCGACGGTTTCGTGACGCCGCAGATGGCCGAAGCCCATGCCGCCGGCAAATCCACCACGGTGTTCGGGAGCGAGACCGGCACCGGCGCCTATGGTGCGCTGGGCGCCAAGTACAAGCTGAACGACAAGGCCACGCTCAAGGGCGAGGTCATCATGAATGGCAGCGCCGACAAGTTCCGCAGCAATTCTAACGCAACCGGATTGCGCGGCAGCGTCGGGTTCGGCTTTTGATTCGTTGATACCGGCAAGCGCCCCGCGCGGTTACACTAGCGGAATGAACAGCGGGACGAACAACAGGACGCGACTGGTCCTTTTCCTGGACAGGTATGGGCGTCTGCTGTCCCTGTGCAGTCTGTCCCTTTTATTGCACGCCATGCTCATCGCCTGGCTCGATGTCCGCATTGCACCGCCCCCGACAGACGACCTGCCCGGCCTGGCGATCAGGCTTGCACGGGCACTGCCCTCGCCGCCTGCCCCCGCGGCGCCGATTCCCGCGCCCGCCGCCGCGCCCGTTCTTCCCGAGGAGACTGCGCCGCCCGCTCCCGTCGAGCATGTAGCGCCGCCCACGCCGTCCGCGCAAGACTCGCCCGCCGCCACGCCACAGGGAGGCGAGCTACGCCAAACGCCCAGCCGCTACCGGGTCACCATGCCGCCCAGCGTTACCCTCCGCTACGAAGTGCGCGGCCCGTCCGGGCCGGCAAGGGAAGCGCTGCTGCGCTGGGAAACCGACGGCGTGGAGTATCGCATGGCGCTGGACGGCATCCTGGGGGAAATCGAGAGCGAAGGCGGCACCGACGATGCCGGCATTGCCCCCCGGCGCGCCAGCTATCGCCTCGGCGCCGGAACCGCGTCCGTGGGATTCGAACGCGAGCGGCGCGCCATCGTGTTCGAGAGCGTGATGCGCAGCGACCAGGACATGCCGGGCAGCCAGGACGGCGCGACGCTGCTGATGCAGTTGGCGGGCATCGGGCTGGCCGATCCGGACCAGCTGCAGGAGGCGGTGGACATCTATGTCGGGCGTGCGGAAGGCGCCGCGGTCGAGCGCTTCGAAGTACTCGGCCGGGAGCGCCTGGCGACACCCCTGGGCAGCCTGGAAACCATCCGGCTGGCGCGGGCCGCCGGGCCGCGCCTGGAAATCTGGCTGGCCCCGGACCGTGGCTGGCTGCCGGTGCAGCTGCGTACGAACGCGCCGGACGGCAGCGCGCGTACACAGGTGGTGCAGGCCATCACGGCGGGGCCCTGAGTCCTGGCCGGCCGTGACGGCCGGGCTTTACGCCAGCTTGGCGGCGTGCTCGCGGGTGGCGTGGAAGGTCAGCTTCGGCCAGCGTTCCTGGGTCAGGCGCAGGTTGACGCTAGATGTGGCGAGGAAGGCCAGGTTGCCGGCCGCGTCGACCGCGACCTGGTGGCCGAGCTGGTTCTCGAAGTCGGACAAGGCCTTCTTGTCGTCGCTCGACACCCAGCGCGCGCTCGAGATGCTGCTGCTCTCGAACACCGCATCCACGCCGTATTCGTTCAACAGGCGGCTCGCCACGACCTCGAACTGCAGCACGCCGACCGCGCCCAGGATCAGGTCCGAACCGAGCAGCGGCTTGAACACCTGCACCGCGCCCTCTTCGCCGAGCTGCTGCAGGCCCTTGTGGAGCTGCTTCACCTTGAGCGGATTGCGGATGCGCACCGTGCGGAACAGGTCCGGGGCGAAATACGGGATGCCGGTGAAGGTCAGCAGCTCGCCTTCCGAGAAGCTGTCGCCGATCTGCATGTTGCCGTGGTTCGGCAGGCCGATGATGTCGCCGGCGTAGGCTTCTTCGACCTGCTCGCGGCTGGAGGCCATGAAAGTCACCACCGACGACAGCTTGACTTCGCGTCCCAGGCGCAGGTGCTTGACCTTCATGCCCTTCTCGAAACGGCCCGAGCACACGCGCAGGAACGCAATGCGGTCGCGGTGGGCCGGGTCCATGTTGGCCTGGATCTTGAAGACGAAGCCCGAGAACTTCGGCTCGACCGGCTCGACCGCGCGCACGGTGGCGTCGCGTTCGCGCGGCGCCGGGGCCCAGTCGACCAGCGCCGACAGGATCTCGCGCACGCCGAAGTTGTTGATCGCGGAACCGAAGAACACCGGGGTCTGCACGCCCGACAGGAAACGCTCGATATCGAACACGTGCGAGGCGCCGTGCACCAGCTCCACTTCCATCTTGAGCTGTTCGATCTCGAGCGGGAACATCTCGGCCAGCTTCGGGTTGTCGATGCCCTTGACGATCTCGAAGGCGCCATCGGCCTTTTCTTCGCCGGCCTTGAACAGCATGATCTCGTCGCGCAACAGGTGGTACACGCCGCGGAAATTCTTGCCCATGCCGATCGGCCAGGTCACCGGCGCGCACTCGATCTTGAGCACCGATTCCACTTCGTCGAGCAGTTCGAGCGGGTCGCGGGTTTCGCGGTCGAGCTTGTTCATGAAGGTGACGATCGGAGTGGCGCGCATGCGGCAGACGTCGAGCAGCTTGATGGTCTGCTCTTCCACGCCCTTGGCGGCGTCGATCACCATCAGGGCCGAGTCGACCGCGGTCAGCACGCGGTAGGTGTCTTCCGAGAAGTCCTGGTGGCCCGGGGTGTCGAGCAGGTTGATGACGTGCTCGCGGAATTCGAACTGCATCACCGAGGACGCGACCGAGATGCCGCGCTGCTTCTCGATGTCCATCCAGTCCGAGGTTGCATGGCGGCCGCTCTTGCGGCCCTTGACGGTGCCGGCCATCTGGATCGCGCCCGAGAACAGCAGCAGCTTCTCGGTCAGCGTGGTTTTACCCGCGTCGGGGTGGGAAATGATGCCGAAGGTACGGCGGCGCGCGACTTCGCGCGCGATCAGGCCGGACTGGCGGCTGGAGGTACTGCTGCTGTCGTCGGCGCCGGCGGCGCTGTCGTCGGCGGTGAATTCGGTATCGTTGGCCATAGTCGAGCCCTGCAAAGTGGCCCTTGGTAAGAAAACCCTCGATTTTACCGATTCTCGCCGCCTCCGTGTGAAGATTCCTCGGCTTCCTACTCCCGCACCCGGCGCCAGCCCGTACGCCGGGTCGGCATGGTCACGGCCGGATTGTGGTCCTTGGTGACGGTCTTGCCGTCCGCAGTGGTCGCGATGGTCTTGGTCTCGCCGTTCGGCAGGCCGATGTTGATGAAGCCCACCACCGCCGAGTTGTTCGACAGCGTCGAGCCGGCGATCGCGATCCCCTGGCGGTTCGGATTGGACGGGTCGGACGTGTCTTCGCCGTTCGGGTCTTCCCCGTTGGGATCGTCGATGCTCCGTACCGGCTTGCCGGTGCACAGGTCGAGCTCATAGATATTGCTGGTGCCGCCCACCGAACAGGCCGACGAGGAACTCGGCAGGTTGGTCACGGCGGTCAGGGTGCCCAGCACGATCTTCGGGTCGAGGTTGACACGCTCGCCGGTATTGCGGTCGAAGTCCACATACCAGCCAGCCTGCGTATTCAAGTTCACCTCCGGGCCGGCGATCGTATAGGCGTCGCCGCCTGCGCCCGCGATCTTGGTCAGCGACTGCTTCGCCATCAGGGCGCTGCGCCACTGCGCGGCATCGATCGGCGCGCCGCTGTCCTTCAGCACGTAGGCCGACTGCACGGTGGTGCTGGCCACGTCGGTGATGTCGAGCAGGCGGCCGGTGCCGAAAGCCACCATGCGCTGGGACTGCGGCACCACGGTCCCGCTGTCGTTCGCCACGTCGACCCGGCACAACGCCACGTCCGGGCGGGTCGTGATCGGCTGGTCGGGGCCGGCGTCGCCCATCTTCAGCGTGCGCACGGTGCCGGGGCTGGTGAAGTCGAAGCGCCACATCTGGCCAAGGTTGTCGCCGCCGTACACGTAGGTCACCAGGGGGTCGGTGCTCGGATTGGCCGTGATCGCGGTGATCTTGGCCAGGCCGGACGGCGTCGCGGTGCTGCCGGAACCGGTCGAGATCCGGTCCAGTACCTGGCCGGTGGCGACATCGACCACGAACAGGAAGCCCTTTCCGCTGCCGCCGGCGACGCCATCCACGCCCGGGATATTGTTGTAGCCCGAGGTCAGGAATACGACCCAGCGTTCGGCGCCGCTGGCGTTCTTCCAGGTGCCAAATTGCGGATTGCCGAAGGACAGGCCGATTTCCGCGTCGTGGTTGATGCCGCTGCAGATGCTGGCGTCGGCGCACAGTTCCCACAGCGCGCGCGGCTCCGCGGGATCGGTCACGTCGAGGGCATAGTAGCCGCGCCCGCCCGCGTTCAGGCCGGCGACCAGCACCGTGCGCCATTCGCCGCCGATCTGCACGTCGCCCACTTCCGGCGAGCCGTCCACCGTGTACTGGTGATTGGTGCCGTAATTGATGCTGGCCTGCACGTGCAGCTTCTTCATCGTGATGCGGGGCACGTAGGCCCACAGCTCTTCGCCGCTGGCGGCGTCGAAAGCGTGCAGCATGCCGTCGTTGGCGGCGGCGAACACGGTGCCGGGGCGCGTGGAATGCTCGACCTTGAAGTCGTTGTAGCCGGCTCGCTGGTAGCTCTTGCGCGGATCGCGGCTGAAGGCCGGCTTGGCCGAGGCGATATCGCCCAGCACGATCGGCACGATGATGGCGCCGTCGGCCGTGGCCTCGGTATGCGAATAAGCGCGCAGCACGGTGTCGTCCGCATGGCGCTGCTGGCCGCGCAGCCAGTTCACGATGTTGGCGCCGCCGTTGACGATGGCGCGGTTGTCGCTCGACAGGTTGGCGCACTGCGCCAGCGCACCACATTTGTTATCGAACCAGCCGCGTTCCAGGTCGCTCATCTCGGCATACTCGAAGTTCTTGAGGCCGCCGCCCTCGGTGTCGAGCATCAGGATGCGCCGCGTGTCGCTGGACGCGGACACCTTGCGCCCCAGGAGCATGGACGAATTCCACACGTCGCTGTTGCCGACCACGCCGGTGACCGTGTCGATTTTGCGCTTGGTGAGCTGGCCATACCATTTCACCGTGGTGAAGGTGGCCGAGAAGATGTCGTTGTCGAACTGCGAGATGTTCGGCGTCGAAGTCGCCGACGCTGCCGCCGCGCCGACCTTGACCTCGATGTTGGCAAGCGCCTCGCGCAGGCCGTCGACCACCTGGCGCGGGTCGGACGCGGAGAAGTACTTGCCATGGCCATTGATGGCCGCGTGCCACAGGTCGTCGACGCGCGACTGGTAGGCCGCCGAGCCGCTGTTGTCCGAGGTCTTCGGGTCCGGCCAGACATAGGCGCCGCCGCCGTTCCAGGGGCAGCCGCTGGTCACGCCGGTGATCAGCTTGTAGAAGTCGCCGCCCACCGCGGCCGCCGTGTCGTAGTTCGGCTCGTAGGTCATGATGCCGTCCACGCCCAGGCCGAGCGTATAGGTCTTCATGTGCAGGCGAGTGTTCTCGCCCGGCGCGGCCGGCACCAGGCCCGGCTTGCTCCAGTCTTCGAGGCTCGAACGCAGCGAGCTCACCGCGGTGTTCGAACCGCCGTTGTACCAGTACAGCGCGATGTCGGCGAGCGAGTTCGCGCTCTGCGCGCTCGGGTCGACGCAGCCTTTCGAGCGCAGGCAGAAACGCGCAGCGCTCTCGCGGTTGTCGTTGTTCACCACGTCGGCGGCGGGGTTGCCGTTCCAGTAACCGTCGGTCGTCACGAACGTGAAGTTCTGCTGGCAGGGAAACTGCACCACTTCCGATCCTCGCGCGTAGTTGTAGGGCGACTGGTTCGCATACATCTTGCCGATCGCATGCAAGGCCTGGCGCACCGGGGTGGAGCCGCTCGGCGTCATCCCGTACAGCGAGGTATACCAGGCGCTGCGGTTGCTCCCCGAGAACGGCCGGGGGCGGGTCATGCCGCCTTCGGCAGCCGCGGTGGACAGCGACACCAGGCCGACGTTGTAGTTGTCGGTGATCGGCTGGAACGCGTGGCCCACTGCGGTCTTCATCATCTGGTTACGGGTCTTGTAGTAGGCGTACCAGTTGGCGAAGTTGGTCATCTCCTCCGCGTAGGTGCAGGCCGCGCCGGCGCAATCGCTGCGTCCCGGGGCTTTCGGATAGCTGTCGCGGGTCGACACGATGTCGGTACGCACGAACACCGACGCGCCCAGCTCGGTCGCGCTGGCCGGGATGCCGTCGCTGACGGAGGCGGTGGTGGAGAATCGCAGGTAGGGATCGCGGGTGGTGCCGTTGTTGCTGAGCGAGCCGAGCGTGATGTTGCGTCCCTCGGAGTCGGGCGCCGTGTTGACCAGGCAGACCGCGGTATTCGGCGCGGCCGCGCAGATCGCTCCGCTGCCGCTGGCCCCACCCACATAGGCGCGCACCGTGCCCCTGGTGCCGATCTTGTCGCGAATCGCGGCCGCCACCGCGGCCGCGCCGATGTTCCTGTTGAAGCTCAGGTTGCTGCTGAACAGGCCGACGCCGCCGAGGCTGACCTGGGACAGCACCTGGTTCTTGCTGGAGTTGGTGCTGCCCGAGACATACAGCAGCGCGGTTGTCGAGCTGCCGGTCGAGATCGACAGCTCGGTGCCGCCGCGGCTCCCGTCCGAGGCCAGCGTGCAAGGCCCGACCGACTTGCTGGTGGAGCCCACCGGACAGGTGATCGGCACCACCGCCACCACATTGGTGGTGTCGAGATTGATGCCGAAGGTCGAGCAGGCCGGCACGCCGCCGGTCGGGGTCTTGACGCAGGCGGTGAACGGCTGGGCCAGGCCGGTCTTGGCGATGATCGACGCGGCTAGCGCGTTCGCGGCAGCCTGCTGCCTGGCTGCGGTATTGGTGCCGCTGCTGGCGGTGACCGCCGTGTTCGTGATCACGAAGCTGCCGGCACTGCTGGTCGCCGTGACGCTGTTGAGCGTCATCGCATTGCTGCTGCTGGAAGCGCCGATGGTGATGGTGCCGTACCACTCCGCCGGCCGGTCCGGGTCGGAAAAACGCGGATACTTGAAATTGCCGACGTATTTGGCCTGGCAGTTGGTCAGCGCGCGCGTGTCGCACCAGCGCACCCGGGCCGGCGCCGGATAACCGACGGGGGCGGCCGCGTTCACCGCCGTGGTGCGGCAGTTGGTCAGGCTGGCGTCGGTGCAGTACTCGGCGACGTTGATCAGGTAATAATAGGGATTGGCCGTGAAGCCCTGCGCGCTGTAGCGCTCGTCGCTCGGGAAGCTGTAGCCGTTGCGGTTGTAGCTGCAGTTGCCGCTGCCGTCGCACCAGCGCAGGTCGGGGAAGCCCGTCACCAGGTTGGTATTGTCGACGCCGTTGCCCGACATGTCGACGTTATTGACGTTGAAGCCGTCGGTCGTGACCCGGGTCCAGTTGCTGGTGGCCGCGGCCGTCATGCTGGCATAGCTGCTGCCGTCGGCCTTGACCGGCGGGGTGTAGCTCACCCGCGGGTCGTAGTACTGGCGGTTGAAGTCCGGGCTGGCGAAAGGCGGATCGCCGATGCGGCAGCCGCGCGTGCCGCCGGACAGCGTCGCACGCGAGCGGCAGGTGCTGCTGTCGTCGACATAATCGGGCGTGAAATTGCTGCTCATCGAACCCGAGTTATCGTACAGCAGCATCAGGTTCGGCTTGACCGTGCCGCTGCCGGTGATGTTCAGCAAGGGCAGCTGGGCGATCGCGGTCGGCTCGGCGCGGGCCGGCGCTAGCTGCAGCGCCATGGCAAGCAGCGCAAGGACGCCGAGGACGGGACGGAAAGACGGGAGGTTCATACGCATTGCCTTGTTCAGTGTGCGGGGCCCGGCCTCATGGCTCAGGCGCCGATCAGGACCACCATCTGGGTGACCACGTTGCCGCCGCGCGGGCCATCGATGCGCGCGGTGATGACGTAATGCAGCTGCGGCACGCCCGCATACACGGGAGAATCCGAGGCCAGACTGTCGCCGAGGCGCACCGTATTGCCCAGCTGGGAGGTGTTGGCGGCGGTCTGCATGCAGGCATTGTTCCCCTCGCTGTACGCGCCATCGAAGCTGCACATGCGGTGGATCACGTAGCGGATCCGGTTGCCGGCGGCGTCGACCAACTCGCGCGAGCCGTCCCAGAACTCGCTCGAGCGCACCGTCAGGGTGGTGTCGAGGTTGGCGCGGTAACCCTGCTCGGGCACGTGCCGGTTCAACTGGGCCTTGCCCGTCTGTGCGGTTTCGCTCAGCCAGCGGAAGCCCGTGTGCAGGCCCAGATCGGCGGCGCGCGCCAGCGCCGAGTCTTGCGCCAGGTTGGTGGCGGTCAGCGTGGTCGAATTGCTGGAACGGAGCAGGTAGATGCTCGAGACCAGCATCACCAGCAGCATGATCAGCATGACCGGCAGCGCGATGCCCTGCTGCGGGTGCGGGGAAGTAAACCGGGGACTCATGCGGTCGGCCTCCAGCCCGCATTGCGCAACGGGACGATGGTCTCGAAAACGCGGTAGCGGTAGCAGCGCCAGTCGACTGGGTCGCCGGCCACGCCGACGTCGACCTGGACTGGCACCGCAGCGCCGTTCTCGGCGCCCTGCGTCGCGAACACGGTAGGAAGCACGGTGGTGGCGACGCACTGTCCGGTGGCGGCATCGGGGCGCTCGGGGTTCCTGGCGCGCGCCACCACGGCGATGCGCAGCGCCGCGATGCGCTGGTAGTCGCCGGCGCCGCCCACCACGCCGTCGCCGTCGGCGTCGATCATCGCGCTCGACCAGGCTCCCAGGCGCAGCCCGTCTTCCGGCGCGAACAGGCCGCCGGCGCGCGTGTCGAAACCGTATTGCGCCTTGAGCGAGACGATGTTGTCCGCGACCGCTTGCGAGGCGGCGCCGGCGCCGGCCAGGTCGGTGGCGCGAAGGCGCAGGAAGCCGCCCTCGACCGACCAGGTGCGAAACGCCAGGCTGGCGGCCGGTCCGAGGTTGAACACGCGCGCGGCGCCGCCCGTATACTGGGCGCCCAGCGCGCCGCTATTGAAGCGGAAACCGGCGCCGCCGACCAGTACGAACTGCTGGGCCGGTGGCGGCGCCAGCGTGGCGGGGTCGGACGCCACCTGGGCCAGCGAACATTGTCCTCCCAGCTGCTCGGGCGCGACCAGGATCGCGTCGCCGCGCGCGAAGCCGTAGGGTTTGCGGTCGACGTCGAGGCGGTTGCCGCCGATGTAGTCATTTTGCAGGCGCAGGGTGCCGGTCCCGCTGAAGGAACTCCCCGAGTACAAGCTCACCCGGTCTGGCCCTGCCCCGCCCGGCTCGATGACCGCGGCCGCGAGCGGGCGCACGACGGCGCCGGCGCGCGCAGCGGGCGCCATCTGGTAGCCTTCGCTATCCACCAGCGCGGTATCGCAGCCGACGATCAGCGGGTCGTTCAGGCCGAAGCCGGCCTGCTCGGCGTCTCCGCTGATCGAGAACATGGCCAGCATCCCGTTCTGCATCGAGTCGGAGCCGCCCAGCGCAGCGGCCTTGTTGCGTTCCGCATCGGTCATCAGGCGGGTCGCGAACAATACCGCCAACAGGCCGATGACGACGCTGACCATCAACTCGACCAGAGAAAAGCCGGCCGCGCGCGCAATGCGTGCCTGTCTCATGTCGCCCCCGCGAAATACGAGGTGATACGGTGGGCGTTGAGCGGCGTGCCGGTCTTGCGGCGCCAATTGATCGTGATGTCGGCCGAGGCCGGCGCGCCGCCGGCGCGCGGGGTGACCGCGATGACCACGCTCGCCCCCGGGATCAGGCGCACCGTCTCCGCATGCCATTGCGCCAGGCGCGCGGACGGCTGCGCGCCCGCGGCGATCCCGTATTCCGCCAGGTGGTCGAGGTCGGTATTCATGATGCCGATCAGCTTGTCGGCGGCGATGGTTGCCTCGGCGCGCATGCCGGCGTCGGAGAGGGCGGCATAGGAGCGCGCCTGCAGGCCGATCGTGCCGAGCAGGCCGATCGCCAGCAGCACCGCGGCCAGCAGGGCCTCGAGCAGCGCGACACCGCCCTGGGACCGGGACGGCGCCGGTTTCCGGGAAGGGCCGCTCATTCGGGACACCTGCGCGAATCGTTGGCGGCCGCGTCCGGGGCGCATCGGATGGCGATGCCGCCCAGCGTCATGACCAGGCTGGCGGCGGGAAAGGGTGGCGCGGAGGCGGCCGGAGCGAGGTCGATGCGCATCATGCGCGGCTCGATCCTGGTGTCGATCCAGCCCAGCGGGGTGAAGTACACGGCGGTGGCCCCGTCCGGGCCGGGGGTGACGCTCAGGCGCGCGGCCGCCGGAAGCGCGTCCGCGCTGCGCTGCACCGAATTGAAGCCGGCGCCGGCTGCGCCGTCGGGCTTGACCGGATCGGCCACGGTCGACCAGGCGCCGGCCGCCTCGTTGCAAGGCGCCTCCGGTGTCGGGAAGCACAGGTCGACGCGCCAGTCGTACTGGCCGCTGTCGGCATTCGGGCTCAGGACCAGCCTGCTGGCGCTGTTGTGCGCCAGCGCCTTGGCGCGCGCCAGGCCCAGCCCCTCGGCGTAGAACTGGGCGGCGGCGGCGGCCTTGCTGGCGGCGGCCCAGTCGCTCATGCGCGGAACGCCGATCGCCAGCAGCACCGTGAACACGGCGAGCGCGATCAGCGTTTCCACCAGCGTGAAGCCGGCGCGGCGGGCTGCGCCGGCGGCGCTCATTGTGCGCACTTGCCCTCCTTGCGATCGACCCAGCAGACCGTGCTGGTGCTCCAGCCGGCCGGCGCCGCGGTCGTGGCGCGGTTGCCGTTCTGGTCGATCGTGAAGACGAAGCCGCTGGCGCCTCCCTTCCCGGTGGCGCTCAAGAGGTAGGCGCTCGCGGTGGCGCCGCTGAGGGTGAAGGTGAAATGCTCGGAGTTCTTCGGCATCAGCTTGAGCGCGGCATCATCGAAATCCTCGTAGCTGCGCGTGTTCGCCCAATGCTGTTCCAGTGCCGGCTGTGCCCCGGCGAGTCCGGTGTAGGCTTCGGTCAGGCGCGCCCGCATCAGATAGCCGTTATAGGACGGCAGGGCCACCGCCGTCAGGATGCCGATGATGACGACGGCAATCATGATCTCGATGAGGGTGAATCCGGCCTGGCGCGTGTTCATGGGGTGGTCTCCGATGGCTCCGGCGACAGCCGGAATGTTTCCATGTGGAATCATAACCCGGAAAGCTTGCATTTCCCTGAGGAAAACCTGACAAAACCCTGACAAACGCACGGAGGATCCACAGTCTTTCAGCCCAGTGGCCGACCGGACGCGGCCTCAAGGCCTGGCAGGAGGAAACCGTAGCGCCACCAGCAGACCGCGTCCGCCCGCGCCATTATCCGGGCCGTCGCCGAGCGTCACCTGGGCGCCGTGCGCGGCGGCGATCTCGCGCACGATCGCCAGGCCCAGGCCCGAGCCCTGGCTGTGCTGGTCCAGGCGCACGAAGCGCTGAAAAACCTGGGCCCGTTTCTCGGGCGCGATCCCCGGGCCGGAATCCTCGACCGCGAACACCACCCCATCCGGCGTCGGGCGGCAGTACACCGTGACCCTGCCCTGCGCCGGCGTGTAGCGCAGCGCATTGTCCACCAGGTTGTCGACCAGGTCGCGCAGCATGTGGCGCTCCCCTTCCAGCCACGCTGGCTCCAGCTCGAAGCCCAGGTCGATGTCCTTGCGCAGCGCGCGCTCGACAAACGACTGGACCGACTCCCCGACGATGCCCGAGAGGTCGAGCGGGGCGAAGCGCGCCTGCGCGAAGCGTTCCGGCGCGGCGCGTTCGAGCGAAAGCAGCTGGTTGGCCTGGCGGATCATGCGTTCGTTGGCCTGCAACAGCAGTTCGACCGTGCGCAGGGTCTCGGGATCGTCGCGATGGCGGCCGGCCAGCCATTCCAGCTGCAGGCGCAGCCCGGCCAGCGGGGTGCGCAGCTGGTGCGCCACGTTCGCGCGGAAGTCGTCCTGGGCCCTGGCGCCGGCGGCGATGCGTTCCAGCAGCGCATTGAAGGCGTTCACCACCGGCAGCAGTTCGCGCGGCATGCCGCCATCCTCGAGCGGCGCCAGGTCGTGGCTGCCGCGCGCATCGAGGCGCGCGCGCAGGCGCGCCAGCGGCGCCAGGCCGTTGCCGACCGAGAACCACACCAGGCCGACCAGGGCCAGGCTGAACACGACTTCGAGCAGCACCAGTGCGCGTACGATGGCCGAGCGGACCTGCTGGCGCTGGCTCAGCGTGCGCGCCACCCCCACCTCGACCGGGCCGCCGCTGCCGGGCACCAGCAGGCTGGCCACCCGCACCGGCTGCCCGTGCATGCGGTCGTCGCGCACCGGCGCACTGCCGCTGCGGCGCGGAAAAGCGGGGTCGCCGGCCAGTACCCGGCCGCCCGCATCGCGCACCACAAACCAGCTGGCGTCGGGCGAACCGGCGCCCAGCACGCGCGCCGCGTCAGGCAGGTTCGCGGGCAGGTCGACCGACGCGCCGCCCGGACGCAGGCGCGTGGCCAGTCCGGTGGCGGCGTCCAGCAGGCCCTGGTCGAAGGCGCGCTGGGCCGGGGTCCAGGCCAGCAGGTAAGTCAGGCTCGCGGCCAGCAGGTTGAACACGAGGATGGGTGCGACCAGCCACTTCAGCAGGCGCAGGCGGATGCTGCTCATGGGCCGCTCGCGAAGGCCCTAGTTCCCGGCTTCGAGCAGGTAGCCGAAGCCGCGGATGGTGCGGATGGCCACGCCGGCGCCGTCGAGTTTCAGGCGCAGGCGCGAGACGTAGACCTCGACCGCGTTGAGGGTCAGGTCGTCGCCCCAGGGCGCGATGGCGTCGATGATCTGCTGCTTCGACACCACCCGGCCGGCATGTTGCAGGAGGTATTCGAGCACGCCCCATTCGCGCACCGACAGCTCGAGGGGGCGTTCGCCGACGCGCGCGCGGCGGGTGGCGCCGTCGAGGCTGAGGCGCGCAAGCCCCAGCTGGCTCGGGGGCGGGGCGAAGCGCCGCGCCAGCGCGCGGATGCGCGCCACCAGTTCGGGAGTGGCAAACGGCTTGACCAGGTAATCTTCGGCGCCCGCCTCCAGCCCGCGCACCCGGTCTTCGACGGCGTCGCGGGCGGTCAGGAGCAGCACCGGGGTCCTGGCGCCGCGCGCGCGCAGGCGGCGCAGCACTTCGAAGCCGTCGATGCCCGGCAGGCCGATGTCCAGCACGACGACGGCCAACTGCGCCGCCGCCTGCGGGTTCTGCAGCCGGGCATCGGCGGCCAGTCCGTCATGCAGCAATTCGACCTGCATGTCCTGGGCCTGCAGGGTACGCAGCAGCCCGTCGGCCAGCACGGCATCGTCTTCGACCAGCAGCAGTGGCAAGGGCATTGTCGGGTGGGGCAAAAGGAAAGCCACATTATGCGCGAAACGGGCGCAAAAGCGTTTCCTCAGCAAAAGAAAAAGAGATGACAGAGCGACATCTCTCCAGTAGGACTGGACTTACAAGACCGGATGCGGCAAGCCTACACAGGGGCGACTGCCAGTCTTATGTTCGCCAACAGACTATAGCTTTATTGTTCACACATCGCGATGAGGAAACGAAAACAAGACCTCAAGCAATCGCAAACCGACACACGTTAGAGATAAGAGGACAGAAAATGAACAACGCTCAGCTTGGTGGTACGCAAAAAGCGCAACACAAGATCCCAGCCACGAGTGAGACTGTGAAAGCCGCGTCCCGCCCCGTTGTCAGCTACAGCGGCACCCAGCAGAACGAACTGCTCGGCGCCCTGCCCCGCCAAGACCTGGAAACCCTGTTCGAGCACCTGGAACTCGTTCCTCTGCCATTCGGCAAGGAGTTGTTCGAGTATGGCAGCAAATTGGAATACGTGTATTTTCCGACGACGGCAATCGTGTCGCTGCTGTACGTAATGGAAGACGGCGCCACCACCGAGATCGCGGTGGTCGGTCACGAAGGCGCGGTCGGCGTGTCGCTGTTCATGGGCGAACGCGCCACCTGCAGCGCCGTGGTCCAGAGCGCCGGCTACGGCTACCGCCTCAAGACCCAGTTCCTGCGTGACGCCTTCGCCAAAGGCGGCGCCCTGCCCCAGCTCCTGATGCGCTACACCAACGCGTTGTTCGCCCAGATGGCCCAGAACGCCGTCGGTGGCCGCCACAGCTCGATCGAACAGAAACTGTGCCGCTGGCTGCTCGACCGCCTGGACCGTTCGGCCAGCAACGAACTGAAAGTGACCCAGGAACTCATCTCGATCATGTTGGGCGTGCGCCGCGAAAGCATCACCGCTGCCGCCGGCAAGCTGCAGGACGAAGGCCTGATCCAGTACCGCCGCGGCAACATCACCGTGCTGGACCGCGCCGGCCTGGAAGAGTACGCAGGCGAATGCTACAAGGTCGCCAAGTCGGAGTACGACCGCCTGCTGAGCGACGTGGCCCGTTAAGAATTGACCGGCGCCCCGTCGGGCGCCTTGCCGCTCCTGGCCTCGACCGCCGTCCCGATCGACAGGGGCGGCGTTGTCGTTTCTGCGCCGGCGAACACCGGAGCGGCATTGGCGCTGCCATCCCCGCCCGGCGCGGCCGCCGGAATCCGGGCGCGCACGCAGGTGCCGACATTGTTCACCCCGCGCGCCACCTGCAGGCTGCCGCCCAGCAGCAGCGCACGCTCGCGCATGCCCAGCAGGCCGTGCGACTTGGACTTGGCCATGGCGTCCGCCGGGATGCCGATGCCGTCGTCCGTGATTTCCAGCTCCCAGCCGCTTGGCTCGCGCGTCAGGTTGACGATCACGGTGCGCGCCTTGGCGTATTTGGCGATGTTGTTCAGGGCTTCCTGGGTGATGCGGAACAGCGCGATCGCCTGCATCGGGCCGGCACGGTCCGCCTCGGCATCGATCAGGGCATCGCAGTCGAGCGCGGTCACCCGCGCATAATCGGCGCAATAACTCTGCAGCGCGGCCGACAGGCCCATGTTGTCGAGCAGGCTGGGACGCAGGTTCTCGATGATGCGGCGCTTGAGCTGCACGGTGTCGATCAGGGTCTTGCGGGCCCGGCCCAGCATCGACACCAGTTCCGGGTGCGTGCCCTTGAGCTGTTCGCTGACCGAGGTCATGTCCATCCCGATCGCGGTCAGGTTGGCGCCCATCTCGTCGTGCAGCTCGCGCGCCAGGCGCGACTTCTCTTCTTCCTGCACCCGGATCAGGTGGCGCGACAGCACCGACAACTGCTCGGTGCGCTCGGCAACCACCGCTTCCAGGCTGTCGTTGGTCTGCTGCAGCGCGCGCTCGGCCTCCAGGCGCAGGCCGAAGCTGCGCTGCACCAGGCTGTGGAACAACAGGATCACGAGGATGGCGGCGGCATTGATGCCGACCCCCAGCAGCACCGTGCGGCGCGACTGTTCATAGAACGCGGCAGTGCGGCTGGCCAGCAGTTCGTTCTGCTCGCGCGTCATGATCACGACCTGCAGGCGGATTTCGTCCATCTGGCCGCGCTCGTCGGCGGCCGCCGAGATCGCGACGATGTCGACCAGCCCGCCCCGGCGGTAGACCTCGAGCGACTCGTGCATCAGGCCGAGCTTGCGCTGCACCAGGCTGCGCAGCTGGGCCAGGTTTTTCGTTTGCGAAGGATTGTCGGCCAGCAGCACGCCCAGCGCGCGCAACTGGCTGTCGATCTGCTGGGGCGCCGCGTGCAGCGGCCCGAGGTTGACTTCCGAGCCGGACAGGAAATAGCCGCGCAAGCCGCTCTCGGCATCGGTGACCAGGAGGTTCAGATACTGGAGTTCGTCGGAGACGCGCGCGGTCTGGGCCTGCAGGGCGTTCGCGGAGCGCAGGTCATCCAGGTTACGGATCAGGAAGACCGCGTTGATGACCAGGATGACGACACAGGCCACGCACAACAGGGTCTTGGAGAGCGGCAGACCACGCAGCCGCTTGCCGTCGAAGGCAGTGGAAAAGTACATGGGCTTCCTTTCGCGCAACTGATGCCGTCCGGGCCGATTATAGTCGCGTTAGCTCGACAGTGCAGTGAGGCCCTTGGGGTAAGCAGACGTTACGCGGATGCCAGCCATTGTTAATGGAAACAGAAATGCTGGGTGGCGGGCACTTAGCAGTGTGCGCGAGGACGCGGCGGTATGCAATACAAATGTTGCACAGCGGCGAAATTTTTGTAACGCTTGGAAACAGTTGTTGGCTGGCAAGCCGGAGGGACAGCGGAGGCGGCACGGGAAACGCGCCGGGGGCCGGCGCGTCCGGGAACTGCTCAGTCGAGCAGATTGTTCTTCATGGCGTAATAGGTCAGGTCGCTGTTCGACTGCAGGCCCATCTTTTCCATGATGCGGGTGCGGTAGGTGGAGACGGTCTTGATCGACAGCGACAGGGCGTTGCCGATGTCCGACACGGTGGCTCCCTTGGCCAGGCGCAGGAAGACCTGGAACTCGCGGTCCGACAGCTCGGTGTGGAGCGCCGTGTTCGGGTCGCGGTCGAAGCTCTGGGCCAGCAGCTCGCCCACGGTCGAGCTCACATAACGGCGGCCCTGGTACACGGTGCGCACTGCTGTCTTGAGCTCGTCGGCTTCGCATTCCTTGTTCAGATAGCCGTTGGCACCCATCTTGAACAGGTTGAGCGCGTACTGCTGCGCCGGATAACCGGACAGGATCAGCACCGGCAGGTTGGGCTGGCCCTGGCGGATGGTGCGCAGGATATCGATGCCGCTCTGGTCCGGCATGGCGATGTCGAGCAACAGGACGTCGCAGATTTCGCGGCGTGCGATATCGAGGGCCTCGCGGCCGGTGGCGCCTTCGGCGACGACTTCGAACTCGCCCGACGACGAGAAAATCTGTTTGAATCCTGCTCGAACTATTTGGTGATCGTCACAAATGGCAACGCGTATCATTGTCTTCCCTTAAATTTTCCCTTTTCAGGAAAGTGCCAGGTCCGTGCATACGCCCCGGCTTGCATGCATATATAAGCATGACCGCAAGTGACATTCTATCACTACGGCGCATGGCATCAAGGCACACACTTGCTGAGTTATGCGCGGCACCCATCAACAAGTCCGCGCAATGGCTTATCGGACAGTTTTGACGAGCGCAATGCATCGGGAGTCTCCGTCAAGGAGACAGCGCGGCGTCGGTACGGCGCGCCTGAACGCGCTCAGGCGATGCCGGCGCGACTGCCGTGCTTCAGGAGAGCGAGAATGTCCAGCAGCTCGGCCCTGAGCATCTCGACATCGACGACCGGTGCCGGCGGCGGCAGCTCGACTTCGTCGGCAGCGTCCACCACATGGCCGCGGCCGTCGAGGCGATTGCGCGCACCGCTGATCGTGAAACCCTGTTCGTAGAGCAGTTCGCGGATGCGGCGGATCAGCAGCACTTCGTGGTGCTGGTAATAACGACGGTTACCTCGGCGTTTGACCGGCTTTAGCTGGGTGAATTCCTGTTCCCAGTAGCGCAGCACATGCGGTTTGACGCCGCACAAATCACTCACTTCACCAATCGTGAAATAGCGCTTCGCCGGGATCGGCGGCAGCACCACGGGCTCAGGCTTGTTCGGTCGTTCGCTCATCTACGTATTGTACTCAGGCGGCGCGGGCCAGAGAGTTACTCGGCGGACTAGTCTCCTCGACCATTCCCTTGAGCTTCTGGCTCGCGTGGAAAGTCACGACGCGGCGCGCCGTGATGGGGATCTCTTCCCCGGTTTTCGGGTTGCGGCCCGGCCGCTGCGGCTTGTCACGCAACTGGAAGTTGCCGAAGCCCGACAGCTTGACGGCCTCGCCGCGCTCGAGCGCGTTACGGATCTCGTCGAAGAAGGTCTCGACCATGTCCTTGGCTTCACGCTTGTTCAGGCCGACCTGCTCGAACAGCAGCTCGGCCAGCTCGGCCTTGGTCAGGGTCGGCAGGTCCTTCTCTGCTTCCTTCCGCATCCGCGCCACTTGTGTCGCGCGATGCAGATCGGCCGCCAGCGCTTCCTGGAACACGGCCGAATCAACGTCGTTGTTATTAATTTTGAAGCCCTACCTTCAAGAAACGATGTTTTGGAACGATATGACATGCTTTACCAGGGCGCTCTGTTGGAACGCCCCGTAAAACACATCATGCACGCAGCTTTGCGCCGACTTTTTCTTGTGCCGCACGGGCCACGGCCGCCATGATGGCGTCCACCGCGTCGTCCTGCAGCGTCGATTGAGTATCTTGCAAGCCAAAGCGGAAAGCAAGGCTTTTTTCATCCGTCTCCAGGCCCTTGCCGCGGTATTCATCAAACAAAACAACGGCTTGCACGATCTTTCCGCCAGGATTCGCAGCGATCTCGGCATGGAAGCAATCGAGCACCTCCTGGGCCGCGACGCCCTGCTTGACCACCAGCGCCAGGTCGCGCGTGGCGCCCGGGAACTTCGAAATCTCGGCGTAAGCCGGCACGCTGCGCTGGCGCAGCGCCTCGGCATCGACTTCGAACACGACCGGCGCCTGCGGCAGGTCGTACTTCTGCAGCCAGCGCGGGTGCAGCTCGCCGATGAAGCCGATTTGCTTGCCATCCAGCTCGACGAAGGCGCTGCGGCCCGGATGCAGGGCCGGATGCTCGCCCTTCACGAAGCGCAGCACGCTTGGTGCGAACAGGGCCTCGAGGTCGGCCTTGACGTCGAAGAAGTCGACCTGGCGGGTCTTTTCGCCCCACTGCTCGTCATTGACCGGGCCGTAGGCCATGGCGGCGACATGCTTGGGCTGCTCGAAACCGGCCACCGACAGCGGACCGTCGACTACCGCCGCGTTACGCTTGAACACGGCGCCGACTTCGAACACGCGAACGCGGCCGGCCTTGCGGTTGACGTTGTAGCGCACGTTGGCCAGCAGGCTGCCCACCAGGTTCGAGCGCATCACGCTCATCTGGCTGGCGATCGGGTTCTGCAGGCGGATCGGGTCCGCGTTGGCGGCGAAGTCCTGCTCCCACTGGGCTTCCACGAAGCTCATGTTGACGGTTTCCTGGTAGCCCAGGTCGGCCAGCTGATGGCGGATCGCGAACAGCGAGCGGGTGTTCTCCGGCTCGATCAGCATCGCGGTCGGCGCAACCGGTGGGCGGGTCGGGATGTTCTCGAAACCGTACACGCGCGCGACTTCCTCGATCAGGTCTTCCTCGATCTCGATGTCGAAGCGGTAGGACGGCGAGGTGACGTGGAAGACACCGGCGTCGAAGGTGAACGGCAGCTGCAGGCGCGTGAAGATGTCGGCAACCACGTCATCGGTCAGCGGCACGCCGATCACCTTGGCGGCGCGGGCGGTGCGCATCGCGACCGGCTTTGGCTGCGGCAAGTTGACCGACTGATCGTCGACCGGACCCACTTTCGTCTCCGCGGTGCCGCAGATCTCGACGATCAGCGCGGTGATGCGTTCGATGTGTTCGACCGTGGTCGCGTAATCCACGCCGCGCTCGAAACGGTGCGCCGCATCGGTCGAGAAGTTGTACTTGCGGGCGCGGCCCTGGATGGCGTTCGGCCACCAGAACGCGGCTTCCAGGTAGATGTCCGTGGTATCGAGGGTGACGGCGGTGGAGTCGCCGCCCATGATGCCGGCCAGCGATTCGATCTCCTTGTCGTCGGCGATCACGCCGACCCACTCGTCGACCTCGATGGTGTTGCCGTTCAGGAGCTTGAGGGTTTCTCCCTTCTTGCCCCAGCGGATGTCCAGGCCGCCGTGGATCTTGGACAGGTCGAACACGTGCGAGGGACGGCCGACTTCCAGCATCACGTAGTTCGAGATGTCGACCAGGGCCGACACCGAACGCTGGCCGCTGCGCTCGAGGCGCTGCTTCATCCAGTCCGGGGTGGCGGCGCGCGCGTTCAGGCCGCGGATGACGCGGCCCGAGAAGCGGCCGCACAGGTCCGGCGCCGAGATCTTCACCGG
Organism: Massilia sp. UBA6681; assembly: GCF_002454935.1. Lineage (NCBI taxonomy): Bacteria > Pseudomonadati > Pseudomonadota > Betaproteobacteria > Burkholderiales > Oxalobacteraceae > Massilia > Massilia sp. UBA6681. The sequence goes on along the minus strand of NZ_DKJX01000084.1, from coordinate 54,185 downwards.
CAGGGTCTCGTCGAGGTTGACGGCGACCTGCTTGGTGGTCGGCACGTGCAGCGGGGTGCCGGTCAGGGCCGCCACTTCGCGCGCCACGCCCAGCACCGACAGGCAGTCGGCCTTGTTCGGGGTCAGCTTGATGGTGAACTTCAGGTCGTCCAGGCCGAGGTAGTCGCGGATGCTTGCTCCGACCGGTGCGTCCGCCGGCAGCTCCATCAGGCCGCTGCTCTCTTCCGAGATCTTCAGTTCCTTGGCCGAGCACATCATGCCCTGCGACTCGACGCCGCGGAGTTTACCGACCTTGATCGCGAAAGGCTTGCCGTCGGCGCCCGGCGGCAGCACGGCGCCGGCCTTGGCGCAGATCGCCTTCATGCCGGCGCGCACGTTCGGGGCGCCGCACACGATGTTGAGCAGGGTGCCGCTGCCGACGTCTACCTGGCAGACGTTCAGGCGGTCGGCGTCCGGGTGCTTGGCGACTTCCTTCACCTCGGCCACCACCACGTTGGTGAACGGCGGCGCGACCGCTTCGACTTCCTCGACTTCGAGGCCGGACATGGTCAGGAGGTGGGACAGCTCACTCGAGGTCATCTTCGGATCGACCATGGAACGGAGCCAGTTTTCGGAGAATTGCATGTTCTTTTTACCTTGTAACCGCGTTTATGACTGGGCGTACTGAATCAGCGACCGTATTAATTAAACTGCTTCAGGAATCGCAGGTCGCCTTCGTAGAACAGGCGCAGGTCGTTGATCCCGTAACGCAGCATGGTCAGGCGCTCGAGGCCGGAGCCGAAGGCGAAGCCGATGAACCGTTCCGGATCGAGGCCGAAATTACGTACGACGGTCGGGTGGACCTGCCCTGCCCCCGACACTTCCAGCCAGCGGCCCTTGAGCGGACCGGAGCCGAAGGCAATGTCGATCTCGGCCGACGGTTCGGTGAACGGGAAGTAGGACGGACGGAAGCGCACCTCCAGGTCCTCGGTCTCGAAGAAGGCCTTGACGAAGTTCAGGTACACGCCCTTGAGGTCGGCGAAGCTGATGTCCTCGCCGATCCACAGGCCTTCGACCTGGTGGAACATCGGCGAGTGGGTGGCGTCGCTGTCGACGCGGTAGGTACGGCCCGGCGCGATCACCTTGATCGGCGGGGTATGGGTGCGCGCGTAGCGCACCTGCATCGGGCTGGTGTGGGTGCGCAGCAGCAGCGGCTTGCCGGTGCTGTCATTGCCTTCGATGTAGAAGGTGTCCTGCATCGAACGGGCCGGGTGGTTTTCCGGGCTGTTCAGTGCGGTGAAGTTGGTCCAGTCGGTTTCGATCTCGGGGCCGTCGGCCACGTCGAAGCCGATCGAGCGGAAGATTTGCTCGACACGTTCCCAGGTACGCATCACCGGGTGGATGCCGCCCTTGGCGCGGCCGCGGCCCGGCAGGGTCACGTCGATGGCTTCCAGGTTCAGGCGCGCTTCCAGCTGGGCGTTGGCCAGGGCGTCGCGGCGGGCGGTCAGTGCCTGTTCGATTTTTTCTTTGGCGGCATTGATCAGGGCGCCCTGCGCCTTGCGCTGTTCAGGGTCGAGCTTGCCCAGGCCCTTCATCAGGTCGGTGACCTGGCCGGTCTTGCCCAGGTATTTGGCTTTTGCATTTTCGAGCGCGGCGGCGTCCGCGGCGGCGGTGAAATCAGCCTGGGCCGAGGAGACGAGATCTTCCAGCGATTGCATGCTTGTTCTTTTCCTGTTTAGGTGGCGGCAGGAGCCACAATCAAAAACGGGGCACAAGGTGATTTACCGTGTGCCCCGCTCTTTTCGCGCAAGGCTCAGTAAAGAGCCCTGCGCTGGTCTTGCTAGCTAACTGACTGATTAGGCAGCCAGCTTGGCCTTGGCGGCGGTGACAATCGCGGCGAATGCCGGCTTGTCGTGCACTGCCATGTCGGCCAGGACTTTACGGTCCAGTTCAATCCCGGACTTCTTCAGGCCGTTCATGAAGGCGCTGTAGGTCATGCCGTGCGAACGCGATGCCGCGTTGATACGGGTGATCCACAGGGCGCGGAAGACGCGCTTCTTGTTACGACGGTCGCGGTAGGCGTACTGGCCAGCGCGCATGACTGCTTGCTTGGCAATACGGAATACCTTGCTGCGACGGCCGCGGTAGCCTTTGGCAAGTTCAAGGACTTTCTTGTGACGGGCACGTGCAGTAACCCCACGTTTTACTCGAGGCATGGTAGCTCCCTTTGTATATGATTAGTGAGATTAAGCGGAAGGCATCATGCGGTAGACGCTCGTCACGTCCGATGCATTGATGTTACGGGTGCCGCGCAGTTGACGCTTGTTTTTGGTGGTCTTCTTGGTCAGGATGTGACGCTTGAACGCCATACCCGACTTGACGGTACCACCCGGACGCACGCGAAAACGCTTCTTCGCGGAGCTTTTGGTTTTCATTTTTGGCATAGTATTCTGCCCTTTTACAGGCAGCCTCTATACGACAGGATTGCAGGTGGCGGCAACGCCGCTCTTGGATGCCTGCTTTCACTTGTCTTGCAGCCGACGCCACTTCCTGTCGACTACAACCTGTTTGTTAAAAACAGGAACCGCAGATGATAGCACAGGTTTGCGGGGAATTGTTGGGGCGGCGCCAGGGTTTTGTCGCCGAGTCCGACGAAGCGCACAAACGAACGCAGGCCGGGCCAGGCGCAGCTCACGCTGGCGCCCGGACCCGGCCCATTCATCTGACGGCGCGAAGAATTACTTCTTCTTCTTCGGCGCGACCACCATGATCATCTGGCGACCCTCGAGCTTCGGGAACTGCTCGACCTGGCCGTATTCCTCCAGGTCGCCGCGCAGGCGCTCGAGCATGCGCATGCCGATGTCCTGGTGCGCCATTTCACGGCCGCGGAAGCGCAGCGTGATCTTGGTCTTGTCGCCGTCTTCCAGGAACTTGATGAGGTTGCGCAGCTTGATGCTGTAGTCGCCCTCATCGGTACCCGGACGGAACTTGACTTCCTTGACCTGGATGATCTTCTGCTTCAGCTTGGCTTCGTGCGCCTTCTTCTGCTCGGAGTACTTGAACTTGCCGTAGTCCATCAGGCGGCAGACCGGCGGGACCGCGTTCGGCGCGATCTCGACCAGGTCGACGTTCTTTTCCTCGGCCATGCGGAACGCTTCCGCCAGGCTCACGATGCCCAGCGGTTCGTTGTCCACACCGTTCAGGCGCATTTCGGGATGGGTGATCTCGCCGTTGATGCGATGCTGTTTGTCAGTAGCTATGTCGTTTCCTTTGAAAGTATTGATTGAGGCCGGGATTATTTCGCCTTGGCGGCAACTTCGCCAACCAGGCGCTCCACGAGCGCGTCGACCGGCATCACGCCGAGATCGACATTGCCGCGGGCACGTACGGCCACCGTATTTGCTTCACGTTCTTTATCGCCAACAACCAGAATGTACGGCAGTTTTTGGACAGAATGCTCGCGAATTTTATAAGTAATCTTCTCGTTCCGCAAATCAGCGTGAACGCGGATGCCCGCCGCGCGCAGCTTGGCTTCGACCTGCTTCACATAATCTGCTTGCGCATCCGAGATATTCAAGACCGCGACCTGCACCGGAGCCAGCCACAGCGGCAGCGCACCGGCGTAGTTCTCGATCAGGATGCCGATGAAGCGCTCCATCGAACCGACGATCGCACGGTGCAGCATGACCGGCACCTTGCGGGTGTTGTCTTCCGCAACATATTCGGCGCCCAGGCGGCCCGGCATCGAGAAGTCGACCTGCATGGTGCCGACCTGCCATGGACGGCCCAGGCTGTCCTTCAGGTGGTACTCGATCTTCGGGCCGTAGAAGGCGCCCTCGCCCGGCAGTTCGGTCCATTCCACGCCGCAGCCGCGCAGCGCCGAACGCAGGGCCTCTTCGGCCTGGTCCCACACTTCGTCGGAACCGATGCGGTTTTCCGGACGCAGGGCGATCTTGACGTCGATATTCTCGAAGCCGAAGTCCTCGTAGACCTTCATCGCCTGGGCGTGGAAGGCCACCACCTCGGGAGCGATCTGCTCTTCGGTACAGAACACGTGGCCGTCGTCCTGGGTGAAGCCGCGCACGCGCATCAGGCCGTGCAGCGCGCCCGAGGACTCGTTGCGGTGGCACTGGCCGAACTCGCCGTAGCGCAGCGGCAGGTCGCGGTAGGAACGCAGGCCGGCGTTATAGATCTGCACGTGGCCCGGGCAGTTCATCGGCTTCAGGGCGTAGGTGCGGTTTTCCGACTCGGTCGTGAACATGTTTTCACGATAGTTGTCCCAGTGGCCGGTCTTCTGCCACAGGGTGACGTCGATGATCTGCGGCGCCTTGACTTCGCTGTAGCCGGTGGTTTGATAGGTCTTGCGCATGTACTGCTCGACCTGCTGCCAGATGGTCCAGCCCTTCGGGTGCCAGAAGATCAGGCCCGGCGCTTCGTCCTGGAAGTGGAAGAAGTCCAGCTGCTTGCCCAGCTTGCGGTGGTCGCGCTTCTCGGCCTCTTCCAGCATGTGCAGGTACTGTTCCTGGTCTTCCTTCTTGGTCCAGGCGGTGCCGTACACGCGCTGCAGCATCTCGTTCTTGGAGTCGCCGCGCCAGTAGGCGCCGGCCAGCTTCATCAGCTTGAAGACCTTCAGCTTGCCGGTCGAGGGCACGTGCGGGCCGCGGCACAGGTCGGTGAAACCGCCCTGCTCGTACAGCGACACGTCCTCGTTCGCCGGGATCGAGGCGATGATCTCGGCCTTGTAGTCTTCGCCGATCGACTTGAAGTAGCTGACCGCCTCGTCGCGCGGCAGCACCTTGCGGGTGACCGGCTGGTCCTTCTTGGCCAGCTCCGCCATCTTCTTCTCGATCGCCGCCAGGTCGTCCGGGGTGAACGGACGCTTGTACGAGAAGTCGTAGTAGAAGCCGTTCTCGATGACCGGGCCGATGGTGACTTGCGCTTCCGGGAACAATTCCTTGACGGCGTGCGCCAAGAGGTGGGCGGTCGAGTGGCGGATGACTTCCAGGCCGTCCGGATCGCGGTCGGTGACGATCGCCAGGTCGGCGTCGTCTTCGATCAGGAACGAGGTGTCGACCACCTTGCCGTTGACCTTGCCGGCGAGCGCGGCCTTGGCCAGGCTCGGGGCGATATTCTGGGCCACCTGGGCAACGGTGACCGGGCCGTCAAACTGACGACTGGAACCATCCGGAAGTCGAACGTTGAGCATTGCTGTTCTCCATGTGGCGCAGCGCGCGCCGTTAAATGTTGAAAATATTGAAAGCTAAAAAGTTTGGGCGAAAAAAAACGCGCACTAGGCGCGTTTTCTTCAGTGTTGTCGAGCTTCTTTGGACAAAAGACCACCGTACCGCGTCTAGCGATTCCCCCACAACATAGTCGTAGTTCGCGGTGTCATAACCGTCGGTGCCTTTCTCGCTCTTACAAAGTACTGCGTATTCTGGTGGGCGGTGCAGAATTCGAATCTGCGACCCCTTGGATGTCGACCAAGTATTCTAACCAGCTGAACTAACCGCCCGATGCCGCCATTATAGGGAGCGCACACGCCTTAGGCAAGGCTTGTCACGGAAAAAGTTTCCTGGCGAGCCCGCCTGGCCCGTGGATTACACTAGCAACTTGTACAAATCGCCACGTTTTTACGATGTCAGCCGATCAAGCCGAGCCCTCTTCCGACCACCTGCACGCCCACCTCGACGGTGATGCCAGCCATACCCACGTCATCGAGGGACGCAGCCAGCTGGCCCTCGGGGTCGCGCTCGGCCTGACCCTGCTGTTCGCCGTCATCGAGGTCATTACCGGCTTCATTTCGAACTCGCTGGCCCTGATCTCCGACGCCGGCCACATGGTGACCGACGCCGCCGCCCTCGGCCTGGCGCTGCTGGCCCAGGCCATCGCCAAGCGCCCGCCCTCCTCGCGCCACTCCTTCGGCTTCGTGCGCGCCGAAGCGCTGGCCGCCTTCGTGAACAGCCTCGCCATGCTGGCGCTGGTGGCCTGGATCGCCTGGGAAGCCGTGCAGCGCCTGCTGCACCCGGAACCGGTGCAGGGCGGCGTGGTGCTGGTGGTGGCCGCGATCGGCGCCTCCATCAACCTGCTGGTCGCCTGGATCCTGTCGCGCGACAACCAGAGCATCAACACCCGCGCCGCGCTGGTGAACGTGATGGGCGACCTGCTCGGTTCGATCGCCGCGATCGCCTCCGGCGCCATCATCTACTTCACCGGCTGGCTGCGGGTCGACCCGATCCTGTCGATCTTCGTGGCGATGCTGATCCTGCGTTCCACCAGCGGCATCCTGCGCGAGTCCTACCACTTCCTGATGGAGGGCGTCCCGCACGAGATCGATTATCTCGAAGTCGGCGCCAGCCTGAAGGCGATCGAGGGCGTGCTCGACGTGCACGACCTGCACGTGTGGGACATGTCGCCCGGCCACCCCGCCCTGATCGGCCACCTGGAGATCGCCAGCCTCGAGCAGTGGCCCACCGTGCTGGCCGCGGTACGCGCGATGCTGCGCGAAAAGCACGGCATCGACCACGTGACCCTGCAGCCGGAAGCGGCGGGCGGCAAGTCGCTTTGACACCTTGTAAGCACTCTCTTACCCGCGCCCTGCCCGCACGCCGATATCCGGGACGCTGCCCGGTCAGCATAATCGGCGCATGGACTGTTCACGCACCGTATTCGACACCCTCATCATCGGCGGCGGCCCGGCGGGCCTGACCGCCGGCGTTTACCTGCGCCGCTTCACCCGCCACATCGCCCTGGTCGACAAGGGCAACAGCCGGCTGTCCTGGATTCCCGTCTCGCACAACTACCCCGGCTTTCCGGAAGGTATCAACGGCGTGGCGCTGCTCGAGAACCTGCGCGCCCAGCTGGGCAACTACGGCGGCAGCGTGATGCCCGGCGAGATCCTCGACCTGCGCCTGGAAGACGGCGTGTTCGTCGGCGACTATGTGCCGCAGGATGGCGGCGAACCCTGCCAGATCCGGGCGCTGACGGTGCTGCTGGCCACCGGCGTGGCCGACGCCGGCATGCCGGTCGAGCGCTGGGACGAGGCGGTGCGCTGCGGCGCGGTGCGCCTGTGCCCGGTGTGCGACGGCTGGGACGTGATCGACAAGCGCGTCGGCGTGGTCACCTCCGAGGTCAATCCGGTCGGGCACGCCCTGTTCATGCGCACCTTCAGCGCCGACGTGCTGCTGTTCGAGCGCGGCCCGGTGTCGACCATCAACGACGAGGACCGCCAGCGCCTGGCCGCCGCCAACGTGCGCTACATCGATTCGCCGCTGGCCGGCGTGAGCATGAGCGAGGACATGAAGCCGATCCTGCATACCAAGGACGGCGAAGACTATCACTGCGACGTGTTCTACCCGATGCTGGGCGAGAACGCGCGCTCCGACCTGGCCAGCTCGCTCGGGGCGGAAACCGTCGAGTGCCGCAAGCTGCTGGTGGACGACCATTGCCGCACCTCGGTGCCGGGGCTGTTCGCGGTGGGCGACGTCACGCGCGGACTGAACCAGATCGCGGTGGCGACCGGACAGGCGGCGCTGGCGGCGACGACCATCCACAACATGCTGCCGTGGGCGCTGCGGCCCGCGCTGGAACAGGCCTCGCCGGATCAGGCCTCGCTGTCGCAGACCTGATCGCGCCCGGCCGACTTTGCCTGGTACAGGCGGCGGTCGATGCGGTCGAGGAAGACCTCGGCCCGGTCCTGCTTGCCTGGCACGATGGTGCCGGCGCCGATACTGACCGTGACCAGGCGCCCCACGCCTGAACGCGCGTGCGCCAGCTCCTTCTGCGCCAGCAGCCGGCGGCAGCGCTCCGCCACATTGCGGGCCGCCTCCGCATCGGTCGCCGGCAGCAACAGCACGAATTCCTCGCCGCCCAGGCGCGCGCACAGGTCGCGCGAGCGCGACGCTCCGGCGTCGAGCACCGCGGCCACCTGGCGCAGGCATTCGTCGCCCTGCATGTGGCCGTAGTAATCGTTGTACTGCTTGAAGTAGTCGACGTCGACCACCAGCAGCGACAGGGGCTCCCCGGTCGCATGCGCCTTGGCCCATTCGACCGGGTACAGGGTGTCGAACATGCGGCGGTTGGCCACGCCGGTGAGGCTGTCGCGGTAGGACAGCACCTCGAGCTCGCGCTGCAACTGCAGGATCTTGTCTTCCGCCTGCTTGCGCGCCGTGATGTCGAACATGAAGCCGACCAGCGCCTCGACGCTGCCGTCGGGACGGCGCAGCACGTGCACCACGTCGCGGATCCAGACGTAGTCGCCGTCGCGGGTCAGCGCGCGGTAATCGGCCTCGTGGTCCACGCCCTGCTTCGACTGGGCGACGCAGAAGTCGACGGTCTTCTGGCGGTCGTCCTCGTGCATGCGCGCAGCCCAGTCGTCGACCGACTGCCAGCTGGACGGACTCCAGCCGAGCAGCGCCTCGATCTGCGGACCGATATAGGTGAAGCGCATGGTGGCCCAGTCGATGCGCCAGGGGATGGCCTTGGTCGATTCGAGCAGGGTGCGGTAGACGCCGGCATCGTCGCAGGCGAAGGCTTGGGAAGCAGGATCGGTCATGGCGCGTATGCTGACTAGGTACGCTTCAATTGTGCACCGGAAATTATCGTTTGCGCCAGGCCGGGAAAAGTTTATTGGGGCCGGCCGCGGCTCATTTCCGGTTCACATGGCGCCGCTCGAGCCAGGCCTGGCCGAAACGGACAATGTCGTTCGCATCGATTAGCCGGGCTGCTGCGCGGCCCACCTGCCCTTCCCGATGCCGTCCGAGCGCAAGATAGTCGCGCGCGATCCGCTCGACCGCATCGGCCTGGCCGGGTTGCGCGTACTCGTCCAGAATGCCGTTCGAGTCCCAGTCCGAGGCCGTCACCCAGACGCGCTTGCCTTCCTCATCCAGCACGGGCATCGAATAGCTGACGCGGCGCTTGCCGGGAATCCGCGCCACCGCTTCGGCATAGTGCAAGGCGGTAATGGCGTCCGGACCCGCGCCGATCGACAGGATCTTGCCGCGCTTGTGCAACAGACGCTCGATCGGCGAACCCGGACCATAGGCGCTGTCCATGGGATGGGGAGCGACCAGCCAGAGCGCATCGGCGCCGATCGCCGCCATCGAGGCATCCGGGTGCGCGCTGCGCCGGCATCCCGGGTGCATCCGGATGAACTCGTTGAAGGCGCCGAACCCGGGATAGGTCGGCGCGTGGGCGGGATCGAATGCCGGCCAGCTGTCGCGCACGGCGTCCGGAATGGCAGCCTGTCCGAGTGTCTCCTCGTACGGCGAGTCGCTCCAGGAGACGTAGGCCATCAGGTTGCCCTCCGCGCCGACGCAGGCCAGGATCGCTTCGAGCAGGGCCGCCGGGCCGCCAGCGAGAGGCCCGACGGCGCGCAGCGAGACGTGCGTCATGACCGCATCGCCACGGCCGACGCCAAGCGCCGTCAGTTGGCGGATCAAGATGTCCATGAGTAATACGTCGGGACGCTGCATGTGCGCTCCTCGGCAAGCGCTCAAGGCTCGAGGTGCAGGCTTGTGCCGCCCAGTTCCTGATACATGCGCTTGACCGGCGGTCCGCGCCTCAAGCTTGCCCCGAGGCCAACGCGATCCGGCGCCGGATGCGCTGCACTTCCTGCGCATCGCCGGCCGCCTCGGCGCGCTGCGCCTGCACCCCAAGCCAGGCCAGCAGCGGCCGGCGCCAGCCCTGGTCCGAGGCCGTGTCGATGGCCTGCACGATGCCTTCCGGGCTGATGCGCCCGGCCTTGAAGGCGGCGCCGGCGGCCACCAGGCGCGCCAGCGGATCGGCCACGGCGGCGACCTGGCCGGTGGCGACGACGGATTGGTGCTGCCCGGGCAGCAGCGCCACGTTCAAGCCCTCCCAGCGGCCGTAGAGATAGTCGGCGTAGGCGCGCTGTTCCGGCGTGGCCTCCGCCGCCAGCTTCGCATAGCCCGGGCAGTCGTCGAAGTCGAGGCTGGCTACCTGTGCGGCGCAGCGCACCAGTTCGACCTGGGCCACATGATCGGCGCGGCCGGTGCTGGCGGTGGCCGTACGCGCAGTGCGGAACTCCGCGGCCGCGGCCGCGGTGTGCCCTTTCAGGTAATCCTCGACGGAGCCGTCGAGGGCGCCCTTGGCATCAAGCTGCCAGTCGGGCGGCAGCGGTTTGCTGGCGCAGGCCGCCAGCATGGCCACGACGAGGAAAGCATAGACTCTCATGGCAGCTTGATCTCCTGGTTGCTGCGGGCGAAGGGCCACTTGCGGTTGATCTCGTCCACCAGGCGGTTCACCTTGCGCAGGCTGGCGTCGACCTCGCCGCGCAGCGCGCCCAGGTCCTGGGTGGCCACACGCGCGTTGGCGCCAACGGCCTGGGCCTCGACCAGCACCGCGTCCACCTTCTTGAGCGTGGTGCTGGCATCGGCAAGCACCACGTGCAGCTGGCGGATCGCCACCTGGGCGTCGTCCATCACGCCGTTCTTGCCGTAGACGCGCTGCTCGGTCTTGCCCAGCAGGGAGTTGATGCGGTCGAGCGCTTCGCGCAGCTTGCGCGCCTCGGCATCGCCGCCCATCACGCCGCCCAGCACCCCGCCGGGGCCGTTCAGGCGACCGGTGACGGCATTGATGTTGGCCAGGCTGGCGTTGATGTCGGAATCGTTCGCCGTCATGGTCTCCAGGTTTTCCAGCAGCGCCCTGGCGGTGGCGACGATGCGCGGGATCTCGGCGGTGGCGTCGCCGCGCAGCACCTGGCGGGTGGCGCCGGGGGGCAGCGGCGGATCGTTCAGCACGCCGGTAAAGGCGCGCAGGCGGGTTTCGCCGACGATGCTCGACTCCAGCGTGAACACGCTCGAGGTGCGCAGCCACTTGGCGTCCTTGCTCTGCACGTCGACCAGGATGCGCACCTTGCCCTCGGGCGAGAGCTCGACCTGGCTGACGCGCCCGATCGGAAAGCCGGCGAAGCTCATGTCCATGCCGGGGATGACGCCGGACGAGTCGTCGGTTTCCAGGACCAGGCGCTGGGTCGGCTCGAACACCCCGCGCGCGTGCATCACATAGCCGAAGAAGGCGACGACCAGGATGCCGATCGCCGCCAGGAGGATCATCGCCTTGAGTTCGACATGTTTCGGTTCGTCCGGCAAAGGTTCGGTCATGGCTTCCTATTCTTTTAAATATATTTCAGCGCCAGCGAGGCGGCCTCGATCACCAGCAGCACAAACAACAGGCGCAGCGCGCCCGGCTGCACGGTGGAATGCACGCGGCGCGGATAGCGCTGCAGCTCGAGGATGGCGGCGGTCGGGATCAGGGCCACGGCCAGGCCGAAGAACACGGTCTTGAGCACGAAGCCGATCGTCACCGTGGGCGAGAACACGCGGCCGACGGTGCGGGTGTAGTCCGTGATCCCCCAGGGCAGCAGGCCGTACACGTTCAGGTAGGCCAGCACCAGCACGATGGTGCTGGTGACCATGGCCAGGCTGGTCACCGCGACCGAGTTCGCCAGCAGCTGCGGCACCATGTCGCGCCGCAGGCGGCGCAGGGCTTCGTCGTTGGCGGCCTGCGGCGACAGGCCGGCGCGCGCCAGCCCGAGGGCCGACGCGTCGAAGGCCATGCTGGCGCGCAGGGCCACGAACATCGCGGCGGAGAGGGGAATCAGTTCCAGCACCAGCACCCGCACCACCATCTCGAGCGCGAAATGCGACAGCCCGTAGCTCTTGGCCGTGACCAGCACGATGCGGATGATGACCAGGCTGATCAGAGCCGAGGCCAGCGAGAACCCCGGCAGCACCTGCCAGGTGCTGGCATAGATGTGGCGCGCGGCCGCCAGCCGGTTGGCGCGGTTGTAGGTCGAGGGCGACAGCGCCATCACCAGCGCGACCGCGCCCAGGTGCACCATGTACCACCAGCTGCGCAGGTAGCGCAGCAACGCGAGGCCCCACAGGCTCGGGTTGGCGTAGAGGTTGAGGGTTCGGCGCATGGTGTCAATATGATACAAATTTTGGTGGATATGCCCGTTTTTTGTATCGAATCGATACCGGCGGCAGCGCGAACCCCGTCATTGGCGGCGCGCCTCCATCACCCCCTTCACTTCCGCGATTGCCGCCAGCGCCTTGTTCAGTTGCCCGGTGGACCCGATCTCCGCCGTGAAGACCATGCGCGCCTGCCCCTTGCTGCTCTGCGTGTTCACGCCGATCACGTTGATCTTCTCGCGCATGAACACGTCCGAGATATCGCGCAGCAGTCCCTGCCGGTCCATCGCCAGGATGAACAGGTCGACCGGATACACGGTCTCCAGCCCGGCCGAACCCCACTCGGTCTGGATCACCCGCTCCGGCGCCTTGGCGCGCATCTCGGCGAAGTTCTTGCAGCTGAGGCGGTGGATCGAGACGCCCTTGCCGCGCGTGACGAAGCCGCAGATCGGGTCCGGCGGCGCCGGCTTGCAGCACTTGGCCAGCATGGTCATCAGGCCCTCGGTGCCGACCACCAGCACGCCCGACTTGGCGCCCTGCTCCACGCTCGAGGCGCGGCTCTTGTTGACCACCGCCTCGTCGATGGGCGGCGGCGCTTCCACCGTGTCGTGCAGGGCCGCTTCCACGTGGCGCAGGCTGAACTTCTCCTTGCCGACCTGAATGAACAGCTCGTCGACCTTGGCAAAGCCGAGCTTTTGCGCCAGCGCTTCCAGGTTGACGGCGGTCTTGCCCTCGCGCTGGAGCGATTTTTCGACCAGCGCGCGCCCCTGGGCCAGGGTCTCGGCCTGTTCCTGCGCGTGGAACCAGGCCCGGATCTTCGATCGGGTCCGGCTGCTGACCGTATAGCCCGGACTGAGCCAGTCGCGCGACGGCCCCTGGGTGCCGGTCGGCCCCTTGGCGGTGATGATCTCGCAGGTCTGGCCGTTGCGCAAAGGCGTGTTCAGCGGCACCATCGCGCCATCGATCTTGGCGCCGCGGCAGCGGTGGCCCACCTCGCTGTGCAGGTGATAGGCAAAGTCGATCGGGGTTGCGCCCTGCGGCAGTTCCAGCACCCGCGCCTGCGGAGTCAGGACGAAGATGCGGTCGTCCAGGGTGGCGGCCTTGAGCTTTTCGACCCATTCCTTCTGCAGGTCTTCCTGGCCGGCGACCACGTCGGCCACGTCGCTCTTCCAGGCCAGCAGCTGGCGCAGCCAGGCGATCCTCTCGTCGTATTTCTGGCTCTTGAAGTTGGAGCCGCCCTCTTCCTTGTAGCGCCAGTGCGCGGCCACGCCGTACTCGGCGAAGTTGTGCATCTCCTGGGTGCGGATCTGCACTTCCAGCGGCCGCCCGTCCTCGGCGGTGACGACCGTGTGCAGCGACTGGTAGCCGTTCGGCTTCGGGCGCGAGATGTAGTCGTCGAATTCCTTCGGGATCGGGGTCCAGATGTTGTGGACGATGCCGAGCACCGTATAGCAGGCCTTGACGTCCTCGACGATCACGCGGAAGGCGCGCACGTCGTACAGCGAGGAGAAATCGAGCTCCTTGCCGCGCATCTTCTTCCAGATGCTGTAGATGTGCTTCGGCCGGCCCGAGACCTCGGCCTTGATGCCGGCGTCGCGCAGTTCCTTTTCCAGCCGGTCGATCGAGGACTGCACGAAGCCTTCGCGCTGCATGCGCTTCTCTTCGAGCATCCTGGCGATCTGCTTGTAGGCGTCCGGCTCGATGAAGCGGAAGGACAGGTCTTCCAGCTCCCACTTGAGCTGCCAGATGCCGAGCCGGTTGGCCAGCGGCGCATAGAATTCGAGCACCTCGCGGCCATAGGCGCGGGTGACCTCGTCGAAGCGCTTCTGCTCCGAGAAATAGCGCAGGCTGGCGGCGCAGGCGGCCAGGCGCATCAGCACCACGCGCATGTCCGAGGCCATCGCCAGCAGCATCTTGCGCAGGGTCTCGACCTGGGCGGCGGCCTGCTGGGCAGCGTTCTTGCCCGCATTTTTCGCTTCCGCCACCTGGTCCTTGCCGGCGGTGAGGTCGCGCAGCTTGACCAGCTGGTACACGCCCTGCACCAGGTCGGACACTTCCTTGCCGAAGCGCTCCTCGAGCGAGCCCGCCACCGCCGGATCCATCATCGCCAGCTCGAACAGCAGGCCGGCGATGCGGGTTTCGGCGTCGGTGCGCAGCACCGCCAGCGTGCCGGCCACGCCGAGCGAGAACTCGAACGCATCCTGGCCCGTGCCGGCCCTGCGCTCGCCGTACATGCTGCTGGCGTAGTCGAGCGCCGTCTGGACCCGCGCGCAGTCTTCCACGCTGAGTCCCTGGACCAGCTGGGTGCTGGCGTCACCGAGTAGAACGCTTGATACCATCTAGCTTGTATGCCTCCGACTCAGCGCAGTGCGGCGGTGATGCAGACCTCGACCAGGCATGCGGGATTGGCCAGCTTGGCCTCGACGGTGGCGCGCGGCGGGGTGTGGCCCTGCGGCACCCACTCGTCCCAGACGCTGTTCATGCCGGCAAAGTGCTCCATGCTCGAAATGAAGATCTGGCACATCAGCACGCAGGACTTGTCGCTGCCGGCTTCGTTCAGCAGGCGGTCGACGTGGCCCAGCACCTCGCGCATCTGGCCTTCGATGCCCTGGGTGGTGTCTTCGGCGATCTGGCCGGCCAGGTAGACGGTGCCGTTGTGGATGGCGGTTTCGGACAGGCGCTTGCCTACGTGGAGTCGTTTGATTTCCATAGCTGCTTTCTCATAAAACGTGGCGGAAGCCTCATGCTCCGCCGACTAAAAATTCGCGTGCGATCGCGATCTGGTCCGCACGCACGAAGGTGGGCGCATGGCCCACGCCCGGGATCTCGACCAGGCGCGGCTTCGGTCCGCGCGTGCACATCTCCAGGGCCGTCTCGCGCGACAGCAGGTCGGACTGCTCGCCGCGCACGAGCAAGGTCGGGCAGCGGATCGCATCCCAGGCCGCCCACAGCTGGGCTTCGTCGCCGGCCGCGCGTTCCGGCGTGATGGCGCGAAAAGGCTGGGCCAGGCCGAGGTCGTAATGGCGCACCCACTGCCCGCCCGGCTCCTGGCGCAGCACGTCGCTGGCCAGCTTGAACCATTCTTCCTCGGTGTGCGGGCCGAAGGACATCGACACGGCTTTCACGTAGGCCGCGCCGGTGTCGAAGTCGGGGAAGCGGATGTCCTGGCCGATGTACTCGCCGATGCGGGCCAGCGCGCCCTGGTCCAGCACCGGACCGATGTCGTTGAGGACCAGTTTGCGGATCGGGCTGTCTTCGAGCGAGGCCAGGATCATGCCGATCAGGCCGCCCATCGAGGTGCCGAACCAGTGCACCCCGAGCGTGTCGTCCTGGGTAACGCGCGCAATCAGCGTGACCATGTCGGCAACATACTGCGGCACCGTGTAGTACTCCGGATCGCGCAGGCGGCCGGAGCGGCCGCGGCCGACCACGTCCGGGCAGACCACACGGTATTCGTCGCTCAGTGCCCGCGCCAGACCATCGAAGTCGTCGGCCACGCGCGTGACGCCGTGCACGCAGACCAGCACCTTCGGATTCGCGGGGTCGCCCCACTCCTTGTAGGCCATGCGGTGCAGGCCGGCGGGCGAACTGCACTGCACGCTTTTCAATCTGGATTCGCCGATTTGCACCTTCGCCCCCGCTCAGTCAAGACAATATTGGTTACTTTGCATCGCAACACGCCATTTTACTTGGCATTGCCATTAGAATTCTACCAATTCTGCGGAAGCAACCCGTTCACCCACGAAAGAGGACGCAATGAAATCCAATATGCTCAACGGTAAAACAGCACTCGTCACCGGTTCCACCTCGGGCATCGGCCTGGGAATCGCCCGCTCGCTGGCGGAACAGGGCGCCAACATCGTGTTCAACGGCTTCGGCGACGCCCAGCAGATCGAGAAGCTCTACACGGACGTGGGCACCGAATTCGGCGTGCAGACCGCCTACCACAATGCCGACATGAGCAAGCCGCTTGAAATCGAGGCGATGATGCGTTTTGCTGCCGACAAGTTCGGCGCAATCGACATCCTGGTCAACAACGCCGGCATCCAGCACGTGGCCACCGTGGACGAGTTCCCGGCCGAGAAGTGGGATGCGATCATCGCCATCAACCTGACCTCGGCCTTCCATACCAGCCGCCTGGCCATCCCCGGCATGAAGCAGAAAAACTGGGGGCGCATCATCAACCTGGCTTCGGTGCACGGCCTGGTAGGCTCGGCCGGGAAGTCGGCCTATGTCGCGGCCAAGCATGGCCTGGTGGGCTTCACCAAGGTGACCGCGCTCGAACTCGCCGCGACCGGCGTGACCTGCAACGCGATCTGCCCGGGCTGGGTCCTGACCCCGCTGGTGCAGAAACAGGTGGACGACCGCGCCGCCCGCGACGGCCTCTCGAACGACGCGGCCAAGAAGGCCCTGCTGAGCGAAAAGCAGCCTTCCGGCGAATTCGTCACCCCGGCGGAACTGGGCGCGCTGGCCGTGTTCTTCTGCAGCCCGGCCGGCGACCAGGTGCGCGGCGTGGCCTGGAACATGGACGGCGGCTGGGCCGCACAGTAAAGGCCACCATGACCGAGCGCCTCGACGAACAGAGCTTGCAGGACGCCTGCCAGGAACTGGCCCGGGTGGTGCTGGCCGCCGGCCAGCCCCAGGTCTCGAACGACATCCTGGAGACCCTGGCAGACCGCTTCTTCCGCGAAGTCGTCGATTTCGCACCCGGTGTCGCCCGCGCCGGACGCGATCCGAACCTGCTCACGCGCGCGGTCCACTACCTGAACGACGCCCACGCCCTGCCCCTCATGGGCACCGACATGGAGTGGTTCCGCCAGGCGCTGGTATGCCTGGTGGAGCTGGCCGTGCCGGGCATTGCCCTGTCCGAACAGGGCGGCGCCGTCCTGCGCGACGTGCAGCTCGGAATCGAGCAGTCGCTCGGAGACCTGGAGGGTTGATGCCTGTGTCCACAAACGTGTTATTCCTGTCGCTCGCCCTGGTGGCGACGAACGCCCTCGCCGCATCCTGCGGCGCTCCGCCTTCCGGCATGCTTCAGGCCGAACGCGTTGCCGCCGTCACGGCCTCGCGCTCCGAACCCGGCCTGTTCGAGGGGCCGGTGTGGATCAAGGATGCGCTCTACTTCTCCGACTTCAGCTTTGCCAAGGGCTTTCCCTCGCGCGTGCGCAAGCTGGCCCAGGACGGCACCGTAAGCACCGCTATCGAGGACAGCGGCAGCAACGGCCTGGCCGTGGACTCCGCCGGCAGGCTGGTGCTGGCCAGCCACAAGGACAAGGCGCTGGTGCGCCATGCGCCGGAGGCCCACGCCGTACGGCTGGCCGCCGGTTTCAAGGGGAATGTGTTCAACTCGCCCAACGACATCGCCATCGCGGGCGACGGGACGATCTACTTTACCGATCCGGACTGGCAAAAGGCAGCCGCCCCCGGCGGGCAGCCGGTGACGGGCATCTACCGCGTCGGCACGAACGGCGAGGTGACGCTGGTGGACGGCACCCGTCCGAATCCGAACGGGATCGCGCTGTCCCCCGCCGGGGACGTCCTGTACGTGAACGCCAGCGATGGCTTGCTGGTGGCCTATCCGATTGTCAAAGGCGCGCCGCAGGCCGGGCGCTCCCTGGTGAGCGGACTGGAAGGTGCGGACGGCATGACGGTCGATTGCCACGGCAACCTGTACGTGACCGAGCATGGGGCCAAGCGGGTGCGCGTGTTTTCGCCGCAGGGCGGGCAGCTGGCGACGATCCGGGTGGATGCCAATGTCACCAACGCGGCCTTCGGCGGCAAGGACGGCAAGACCCTGTACATCACCGGCGCAGGCGCGCTGTGGCAGCTGCCGCTGGCCGTGAGCGGCATGCCGTACTGAGCCATCTTCCCAAGGCCCTCAAGGCATCGGCATGCGCGCCACCTTGTCGGGCCAGACGCAGAAATGCGGCTCGGCGCTTCCCATGTCCGTGTCGGTTGGCAGCACCCGCAGGGCACCTCCGCGCGCGAAGCCGGTGACCATGACGATCCGGCCGTTCCACACCCCGCGTTGAAACGCCTGCTTGTCCGTATCCGGCTCCGGGCCCTCCGCGCCCGGTGAAGACCAGAGGATCACCAGGTCTCCGCGCCGGACCGGGCTGCCCACCGCGTCCAGCGCCGGAACAGGCTCGCCCCAGCGGGAGCAGCGATGGGGAGGGTCGGACCTGGCGAAGACCGGCTTGGGCGGCATGTGCGCCAGCTGGTACAGGGAGAAGCCAAGGGTGGCGACGCAGCCCAGGAGCAGCACGACCGGATACGCCACTGCCCAGGGCTTGCCCCTTCTCGCCGCAATGCTGGCCGCAGGCGCCAGCATCAGCAGGACGAGCGACACCAGGAAAGACAGCTCGAGCGCATGGGCGATGCGCGCCAGCCGCGTCCAGTTGTAGGGCACCGGGCTGCCCGCTTGTCCCGCCACGAAACCCCAGGCGACGAACAGGCCGGCAAGCCAGATGATGTTCAGGGCAATCGTCCGGTCGAACTTCATTCGCATGCGCCCCCCCTGTTGGATGACACGCCGGTTTCAGCGCACGGCCAGGCTGTTCCTGTATCGCCTGTACTCTTTCATGACCTGGACCACCACGACGGCCGCGCCGGCCAGGGCGAAGGCCCACTTCAGTTGCGCCGGAGCTGCAGCCGGCGGCATCCTGTCAAGACTCGTGTAGACCGCGAAGCATGCGGAACAAAAGGCGTCGGTCCAGCGTCGGCCCGCAAGGCACAGGAGCGTGGAGAGGGTCCAGCAGACGATCGGCCAGTCGTTCCAGTGCATGCGCATTCCAGTCGGGTGCTGAAGCATCGGGATCGATGCTTGTGTATTCCCGACATCATAGCGATCGAGGCGGCCCGCATAATCCGCGAATTGTCACAGCCGCCATCGGTCGCGCAGGCGCCAGTGGTGATGGCGGAGATCCTGGGTAAGTCGAAGGACCTCGGACGGCTGAAGGCGGGGAAGCTGGCGGACGTGGTGGCCGCGGATGGCGATCCAACCAGGGACATCGCGGCAGCAGCGGAGGTGGGGTTTGTGATGAAGGGTGGGGAGGTGTTCAGGCGGCCGTGAACTTGGGCACCGGCCTTCGCCGGTGCGACGAACTTGAGGCCAGAGGCAACAGCACACGCTCCGGAAATATCACGCGATACACAATCAGCATATCCGCAACAAGATATAAGGCCTGCGGATATCCACAATAGATTGGGCGTGACACTTCCACGATGATGGCAACACCACAAACTTCACTACGAAGCGTTGCCATGAAAAAGCCATTCTATAAAGTCCTGTACGTCCAGGTGCTGTTCGCCATCGTGCTTGGCGTGCTGCTGGGGGTGTTCTACCCTGAACTGGGCGCGAAGATGAAGCCCTTGGGAGACGGCTTCATCAAGCTCATCAAGATGATCATCGCCCCGGTGATCTTCTGTACCGTCGTCGCCGGCATCGCCGGCATGCAGGACATGAAAAAAATCGGCCGCGTCGGCGGCAAGGCCCTGTTGTACTTCGAGGTCGTCTCGACCTTCGCGCTGGCCATCGGCCTGGTGGTCGCCAACTGGGTCAAGCCGGGCGCCGGCTTCAATGTCGACGCCGCCCACCTCGACGCTTCGTCCATCGCCCAGTACACCGCGAAGGCCAAGGACCAGAGCACCATCGACTTCGTGATGAACATCATCCCGACCACCTTCGTCGATGCCTTCGCCAAGGGCGACATCCTGCAGGTCCTGCTGATCGCGCTGCTGTTCGGCTTCTCGCTGTCGATGCTGGGCGAGCGTGGCCGTCCGGTGACCAAGATGATCGACGACTTCTCGCACGCCATCTTCGGCGTGGTGAACATCGTCATGAAGGCCGCCCCGATCGGCGCCTTCGGCGCGATGGCCTTCACCATCGGCAAGTACGGCCTCGATTCGCTGCTGCCGCTGGCCAAGCTGATGGGCTCCTTCTACCTGACCTGCTTCGTGTTCGTGATCGGCGTGCTGGGCCTTATCGCCAAGTTCACCGGCTTCTCGATCATCCGCTTCATCAAGTACATCAAGGAAGAACTGCTGATCGTGCTCGGCACCAGCTCGTCGGAAAGCGCCCTGCCGGCCCTGATGCGTAAACTCGAACGCCTCGGCTGCTCCAAGCCGGTGGTCGGCCTGGTGGTCCCGACCGGATACTCGTTCAACCTGGACGGCACCAACATCTACATGACGATGGCGGCCCTGTTCGTTGCCCAGGCAACCAACACCGACCTGACCCTGATGCAGGAATTGACCATCCTGGCGGTGGCGATGCTGACCTCGAAGGGCGCATCGGGCATCACCGGCGCCGGCTTCATCACCCTGGCGGCGACGCTGGCTGTGGTCCCGACCATCCCGGTGGCCGGCATGGCACTGATCCTCGGCATCGACCGCTTCATGAGCGAAGCCCGAGCCCTGACCAACTTCGTCGGCAACGGCGTGGCCACGGTGGTGGTATCGAAGTGGGAAAAGGAACTCGACGTCCAGCGCATGGACGACGTCCTGCACGGCCGCGTGCCGGTCGAAGGCGACAAGGACCTGGAACCCGTGCGCGCCGCCGCCTGATTCCGCCCGGCTCGTCCCAAAGAACCGCATCTCCGGATGCGGTTTTTTTTTCGTCTTCGTTCAGGGCTCTTATGCTCTGCGCATAAAGCACGCACGGCACTCGAAAACAGTAGACACCGGTGTCTAGACACACTATTCTAGATTCTACCAAACCAATGAGGACGCTCATGCCACGCAAGCCCGATACCCCCAAGCCGACCCCGGCCGAACTCGAACTGCTGCAGGTGCTGTGGCCGATGGCCTCCGGCACCGCCAAGCAGGTGCACCAGGAAATGCAGAAGACCAAGCCCGATGTCACCTACGCAACCGTGCTGCGCCTGATGCAAATCATGCACGGCAAGGGCCTGCTGGTGCGCGACGAGAGCGAACGCTCGCACGTCTACGCCCCGGCCCACGCCCAGGACTCGGTCGAGAGCAACCTGCTGAAGGACCTGATGCAGCGCGCCTTCGCCGGCTCGGCCAAGGCCCTGGTGCTGGCCGCGCTGAAGACCGGCATCTCGAAGAAGGAACGGGAAGAGATCGAGGAACTGCTGCGTGAAGACAAGCCGGAGGACAAGGCCGGGGTGAAGAAATGAACGCCGCCGACCTCGTCGCCAGCGTCGGCTGGACCCTGGTCCACTTCCTGTGGCAGGGCGCGCTGATCGGCTGCGCCACCGCCACCCTGCTGACCCTGCTGCGCAACAGGCGCCCCGAATCGCGCTACCTGGTCGCCTGCACCGGCCTGTTCCTGTGCCTGGCCTGGCCCGCTCTTGAGCTGGCGCTGCGCCTGCAGGGCGGCGGCGGCGGTGGCGGCGATGCGATGGTGCTGTTTGCCGCAGGCTTGATCGCCGGCTCGCCCGTCGACGAGGGGTGGGGCGCCCTGCTGGCCGACCAGCTGACCTGGATCGTGGGCACCTGGGCCGTGTGCGCCCTGACGATGGCCCTGCGCATGGTGGCCGGGCTGCTGTGGATCGAGCGCGCCGCCACGCACGAGCGCACCGACCCGGCGTGGCAGGCGCGCATCGAGCGCATGGCCGCCCAGTTCGGCATCGACCGGGCCGTACGCCTGCGCGTGGTCGAACGCCTCGGCAGCCCGATTACCGCCGGCTGGTGGCGTCCGGTCGTGCTGGTGCCGGCCTCGCTGGTGTCCGGCATGCCTGCCCAACTGCTGGAAGCGCTGCTGGCCCATGAACTGGCCCACGTCAAGCGCCACGACTACCTCGTCAACCTCGGCCAGAACCTGGTCGAGACCCTGCTCTTCTACCACCCGGCGGTCTGGTGGATTTCAAGCCGCATCCGAGTGGAGCGGGAACAGATCGCCGACGATCACGCGGCAAGGATACTGGGCGAACCGCGGCGCCTGGCCCTGGCCCTATCCGAACTGGAAAAACTCCAGTTCTCAACCCACCACCTGGCCCAGGCGGCCAACGGAGGAGATCTTATGTCACGCATCAAACGATTGGTTCGTCCCGACACGCAGGCCTTGAACTGGAAGGCGGCCATTCCCGTACTGGGACTGGTCATCGGCGCCGCAAGCTTTGCCCATGCGGCGCCCACGACGCCGGTCAAGAAGGATAGCGAGGCCGTAGCCAACTTCGGCACCTGCAAGAGGCCACACTACCCGGCCGAATCGATCAAGCTGCAGCATACCGGCACCGTCACCCTCGGCTTCCTGATCGGCAAGAACGGCAAGGTAAAGGAATCGAAGGTCGCCAAATCGTCCGGCCATGTAGCGCTCGACGAGGCCGCGCATACCGCACTGACCAAGTGCACGTTCAAGCCGGCCACTGCCAAGGGCAAACCGGTCGAGGCCTGGACCGCGGTGCAGTACGTCTGGACGCTGGAGTAAACCGGTAATGCGCGTGTTACGCTTGGAGGACTCGCGGGGACGCCCGCCCATCCCCGGCGTGACACGCCGACCGATAGAGGAGAACGCATGACCGGCATCAACCGTTTTGTCAGCCTGGTTCGGCACACGCAGCGTCGCAGCTTTTCGTCCGTCTTGCTTGTGGCAGCGGCCGCATCGATCGGCCTGGCGCACGCCGCCCCGGACGGCGCGACGCCGGCTCCGCGCCCCCTTGTGGACACCAGCACCTGCAGCAGGCCGGTCTATCCCGAGGAAGATGCGCGACTGAAGAACGCCGGCACGGTCACGATGCAATTCCTCATCGGCGCCGACGGGTGGGTCGTGGAGTCGAAAGTCCAGAAATCGAGCGGCTATGCCAGCCTCGACGAGGCGGCGCGTGCGGGACTGGCCAAATGCAGGTTCAAGCCGGCGACGCTTGAGGGCAAGCCGGTGCGCGCATGGGTGGGCGTCCAGTACGTCTGGACGCCGGAATAGAAAGCAGCCCCGGCGCACGCGCAGCGGGCTTGCATGGTGGCGGGCGGCGCAAGCTGCCCGTTTTCCGTATACCGCGCCCACGCCACGCAGCTTGCCAGTTTATGCGCATCGATTTGCCGAGACGAAGCACCATTGCTACCATAGGGTAAAAATATTACTTTAAGATAGCAAAATTAGTTCACGACTCCCGACGTTTCCTTTACCCATAGGATCCACATGAACCCGATTCGTACCGTGCTGCTCGTACCCTTCATACTAGCTTCCCTCGCCTGCGATGCCAGGGCCGAGGTCGACGACGCCACCCGCAAGGCCGTGATCGCCGAACTCGGCGCCAAGGTCAGCGACATCTACGTCTTCCCAGACAAGGCCAGGCAGATCGTCGAACGCCTGAACGCGCGCGAGCAAAGCGGCGCCTACCGCACTGCCAAGGATCTCGCGGCCTTCGCGGAGATGCTTACCGAGGACCTGCGCCAGCCGACCGGGGACAAGCACCTCGGCGTGCGCTACCGGACGACGCCCATTCCTCCCGACACCGGTGACAACGCGCGGGGACCGACGCCCGAGCAGGAGCGCCAGTTCGGTGAGTTCCTGAAGTCGCGCAATTACGACATCCGCAAGGTGGAGACCCTGCCCGGCAACATCGGTTATATCGACCTGCGCAGCTTCCCGCAGGCCTCGGCCTCCAAACCCGCGCTGAGCGCAATGATGAACCTGGTGGCGGACACCGACGCGCTCATCGTCGACCTGTGCCACAACGGCGGTGGCGATCCCCACGCGGTCGCCTTCATGTCCAGCTACCTGTTCGACAAGCGTACCCACCTGAATAACATGTACTGGCGTGAGGGCGACCGTACGGAGGCGTTCTGGACCGAGGAGGATGCACCCGGGAGGAAGTTCGGCGGCACCAAGAAGATCTACGTCCTGACCAGCAAGAACACTTTCTCGGGCGCCGAGGAATTCAGCTACAACCTGCAGCAGTTACGCCGCGGCGTGATCGTCGGCGAAACCACCGGCGGCGGCGCGCATCCGGGCGGCGTGCACCGTGTCCACCAGCACATGGCGGCCTTCATCCCCGCCGGCCGGGCGATCAACCCGATCAGCAAGACCAACTGGGAAGGCACCGGCGTGGTGCCGGACGTGAAGGTCGCTGCGGAGGACGCGCTGCGCACGGCCGAGCGCCTGGCGCTGACCGAACTGTTGAAGTCACCCGCAAACGAAGGGCATGCGCAGCGGCTGCGCAAGCGCCTGGACGAGCTGAAATAAAAAGGCCCGCAGTCGACTGCGGGCCTGCCTGCTTGCACGAGCGCGGGGCCGACAATGCCGCCCCCGCGCTTGTTCTGTCAGACCGCCGAGACGTCCAGCTCGCAGCCGGTTGCCGACAGCACCTGCTCCTTGGTGACGCCCGGCGCCAGTTCCACCAGCTTGAGGCCGGTATCGGTCACGTCCATCACGCCCAGGTCGGTGATGATGCGGTCCACCACGCCGACGCCGGTCAGCGGCAGGTCGCACTTCGGCAGGATCTTGTGGCTGGTCGAGCCGTCCTTGGCGGTGGCGAGGTGTTCCATCACCACGACCACGCGCTTGACGCCGGCCACCAGGTCCATCGCGCCGCCCATGCCCTTCACCATTTTGCCCGGGATCATCCAGTTGGCGAGGTCACCGCGCTCGGACACCTGCATCGCACCCAGGATCGCCAGGTTGATCTTGCCGCCGCGGATCATGCCGAAGGAGTCGGCCGAGCTGAAATAAGCGGAGCCCGGCAGCGCCGTGACGGTCTGCTTGCCGGCGTTGATCAGGTCGGCGTCCACTTCTTCTTCCGTCGGGAAGGGGCCGATGCCCAGCAGGCCGTTTTCCGACTGCAGGAAAACTTCGATATCGTTGGGTACGTAGTTCGCTACCAGGGTCGGCAGGCCGATGCCCAGGTTCACATAGAAACCGTCCTGCAGTTCCTTCGCCGCGCGCGCGGCCATTTCATCACGAGTCCAAGCCATGTTCTGTCTCCGAGTCTGCTTAATACGTTAGTTCGCGCGCACGGTGCGCTGTTCGATGCGCTTTTCCGGCGTCGGGTTGTGGACGATGCGGTGCACGAAGATGCTCGGGGTGTGCACCTGGTCCGGATCGATCTCGCCGATCTCGACCAGCTCTTCGACTTCGACGATGCAGATCTTGCCCGCGGTGGCCACGTTCGGGTTGAAGTTGCGCGCGGTCTTGCGGTACAGGAGGTTGCCGGCCTTGTCGGCCTTCCATGCTTTCACCAGCGAGACGTCCGGCAGCAGCGAACGTTCCATCACGTAGTGCTCGCCGTCGAATTCGCGGGTTTCCTTGCCTTCGGCGACGATGGTACCGTAGCCGGTCTTGGTGTAGAAGGCCGGGATGCCGGCGCCGCCGGCGCGCAGCTTCTCGGCCAGCGTGCCCTGCGGGGTGAATTCGAGTTCGAGTTCGCCGGCCAGGAACTGGCGTGCGAATTCCTTGTTTTCGCCGACGTAGGAGGAGATCATCTTCTTGATCTGGCGGGTTTCCAGCAGCTGGCCCAGGCCGAAGCCGTCCACGCCCGCATTGTTCGAAATGGCCGTCAGATTCTTGACGCCGGAATCGCGCAGCGCCGCGATCAGCGCCTCTGGAATGCCGCACAGGCCGAAGCCGCCCACGGCGATGGTCTGGCCGCTTGCTACGATGCCGGCGAGCGCCGACTTCGCATCAGGATACACTTTGTTCATACCCGTCCCTTTTATAGGTTAAGCGAAAAGCTCTTCTGTACTACAGAGTAGAGGGCACCTCGAAAAACCGTCGCGAGCGGCAGCAGTTGCGATCGAGAAGCGCAGTCGTACGGCAGTACGACGAGCATCGCAGATCGCAAATGCAACGCGCAGCAGGTTTTTCGGGGTGCCCTTGAGACTCAGCATAAAATACGCTGTACTGAATAACAATACCGTAGAAATACGGGCGGCCCCGTCCATGAACCGAGCAGTCGATCCACCTCAAGTGACCCCATCCAGCGCCATCGATTACGAGATGATCTTCCAGCACGCGCCGGTGGGCATGTGCGTCTCGGCCGATCGCGTGATCCAGTCCTGCAACCGGGCCTTGGCAAGCATGTTCGGCTACGCCGAGGGAGACCTGAACGGCAAGTCCTTCAGCGTGCTCTACCCCACGATGGACGAATTCCTGCGCACGGGCGACCGCATCGTGCCGATCATGAACGCCAAGGGGCGCTATTCCGACGAGCGCATCATGCGCCGCGCCAGCGGCGAGCTGTTCTGGTGCCACGTCACCGGGAGCGCGCTCGACCCGGGCCAGCCGCTGGGCGCCGGCGTCTGGACCTTCGAGGACGTGAGCGAAAAACGGCCGGTGTCGGCCGAGCTGACCCCGCGCGAACGGGAGATCGCGGCGCTGCTGGTGGAAGGCAAGACCAGCAAGATGATCGCGCGCGATACTGACCTGAGCCCGCGCACGGTGGAGATGCACCGCGCCAGCCTGATGCGCAAGTTCGCCGCATCGACCTCGTCGGAGCTGGTGCACAAGCTGGTCGGGGCGCGCTGAGCCGCTACTTCCGTGAACGCCGCACCGTGATGGCGCCGTCGCCTTCGATATAGGCCAACTTGACCTCGTCCAGGCTGGTGATTTCCTGCTGCCGCAGGGAACTCATCAGTTCGTCCTCGGTGAGGAATTCGCGCCGCATGTTGCGCCTCAAGAGTTCTCCATCGCGGACCACCGGGATCGGCGGCGCCGACACCAGGCGTTCGATGAAACGGAAGCGGTAGCTCGCCGCGTTCAGGGCGTAATCCCATAGCACCAGCACGGCGATCAGGATCAGCCCTTCCGTCACCGATTCGTAGGCGCCGAATGCGTTCGACGCCGCTCCCGCGATCAAGAGCAGGAAAATCAGGTCGATAGCCGCCAGTTCTCCCCCGGTACGGCGCGGCATCAAGCGCATCAGGACCAGGATGACCGCGTACAGCACCGTGGCGCGTACGGCCAGTTCGACGAGTGGGGTATTGACTGCAAACATGGCGTCCCAATTGGGCTGGCCAAGCTTTTCGAACATCGCTTCCTCCTGCAGATCGACATGCCATGGAAGGGCATGCTCACGGCCCTATTTAAGCAGCAGCTCGCAGAAGGGGGCGCAGCCCTCGTCGTATCGGATCAGGTGTCGAGGGGCCAGTCCTTCGCGCGTATCCGGTCCAGCAGCAGCAGCAGCTCCTGATCCAGCCGCCGATCCTCGATCATCGGTGCACTCACGCACCCGACACCCTCCGCCATCGCGGCCAGGGCCCGAGGTACGGCATGGGCCTCCCCGCCGCGGGTGCGCAGCCATATTCCTTGACTCACCGCGATCAGCATCCCTGCCGCGACCTGCTCCACCAGCTCCAGCACCCGCAGGCAATCGCGCGCCGCGATCGTCCCCATGCTGACCTTGTCCTGGTTGTGGCATTCGGTCGAGCGCGAGAACACCGAGGCTGGCATGGTCAGCTTGAGCGCCTCCGCCGTCCACGCCGATACGCTGATCTGCAGCGCCTTCAGCCCGTGCGAAATCGCCGCGCGCTCTCCCTGCATGCCCGACAGGTTGGCCGGCAGGCCCGCGTTGTAGCGGGTATCGACCAGCAGCGCCAGCTGGCGATCCATCAAGTCCGCCAGGTTGGCCACCGCATTCTTCATGCCGTCCATGGCGAACGCGATGTGGCCGCCGTAGAAATGCCCGCCGTGCAGCACACGCTCGCCCTCAGGGTCGATGATGGGATTGTCGTTGGCGCTGTTCAGCTCGTTCTCGATCGTAGCGCGGAAAAAGGGCAGCGCATCGGCAAGCACGCCGATGACATGCGGCGCGCAACGGATCGAGTAGCGGTCCTGCAGGCGCTTGCCGTTGCGCTCCCCCTGTCCGGTGTAGCCAAGATCCGCGCGCAGCCAGCTTGCCACCTGCTGCATGCCCGCATGCGGCTTGACCGAGAACAGCGTCTCGTCGAAGTGGTGGGCGTTCCCGTCCAGCGCGAACGAGGCCATTGCGGTGATGCGCGTCGCCAGCCGGGCCAGGTAGGCGGCGCGGTCCCAGGCCAGGCAGGCCAGACCCGTCATGACGGCGGTGCCGTTCATGAGCGCCAGGCCCTCTTTAGGGCGCAGGCGCAGCGGCGCGATGCCGGCCGCGCGCAGGGCCTCCCCGGCCGGCAGCTGCACGCCGTCGCGCAGCACTTCGCGCTCGCCGCACAGCACCGCCGCCAGGTAGGACAGAGGCGTCAGGTCGCCGCTGGCGCCAACCGATCCCTCGCTCGGGATCAGGGGCACAAGGCCGGCTTCGAACAAGCGCACGATCTGCTCCAGCAGCCCGATACTCACGCCTGAATAGCCCTTGCACAGCGAAGCCAGCCGCGCTGCCATGACGGCGCGGGTCTGCCCGGCATCGAGATACGCGCCCAGGCCGCAGCCGTGATACGTGTAGAGCTGGCGCGGCAGCTCGGGGACCAGGTGCAGCGGCACCGCAACGGTGCATGAGTCGCCGTAGCCGGTGGTCACGCCATAGATGACGCCCTCCTCGCGCAGCAGACGGTCGAGGAAGTCGGCGCCGCGCGCGATCCTGGCGCGAAAAGCCGGATCGCCGGACAGCACCGGTTGCGCCAAACCATGCGCGATGGCGACGATGTCCTCGATCGCCAGCAGCCCTTCGTCGAAGCGAACGGTAGCGGCACTCATGCGCCAGGCAACAGCGCCCGCAGGCGTTCCGGCAACGGCCGGGACTTCTCGGCCTTGAAGTCGATCCACACGAGCTTGGCGCCGCCTTCGGCATGCAGCGCGCCGGCCTGTCCATCCGAACCGACCAGCCGGATCTCGTGCGTCACCTCGATGCTCGAGCGGCCCGGCGGGCCGACATAGGTCCTGACTTCGATCTCGCCCGGATAGGTCAGCTGCTTGAGGAAACTGCAGTGGGCGTTGACGATGACCGGGCCCTCGGTCGATGCGGCGGGGTCGGCCAGCGCGCCGGCCTGCTCCAGCCACGCGATGCGGGCCGATTCGATGTAGCGGAAATAAACGGTGTTATTGACGTGACCCATCGCATCCATGTCGCCCCAACGGATGGGGATCCTCATGGTATGCACGAACTGCTTGTTGCTCATTGCTTCCTTTGTTGCTCGTTCTTGATTACTGCGCCGTCATGCCGTCGTCGGCCGTGATGACGGCGCCATTGATGAAGTGGGCCTCGTCCGCCGCCAGCAGCAGCAGGAGCCCGTCGAGGTCTTCCGGCCGGCCGGTGCGCTTGCGGGGCAGCATGTCGATCAGCTTGCGGCCCTGTTCGGTGTCGAAGTAATCCTCGTTCATTTCGGTCGAGATGTAACCGGGGCAGATGGCATTGACGTTGATGCCGTAGCGGCCCCACTCCACCGCCATCGCCTTGGTCATCTGCACCACGCCGGCCTTGCTCATGCAGTACACGCCGATCTGCGGCAGCACGCGCAGGCCCGCGACCGAAGCAATGTTGACGATGCGGTGCTGCTTGCGCGGGTCGCCCTTGGCGCGCTGGATCATGCGCTTGGCGGTCTGCTGCGCGACAAAAAAGGCGCCGCGCAGGTTGGTGTCCATGATGTAGTTGTAGTCTTCTTCGGTGACGTCCAACAGGCGCTGGGTACTCGACACGCCCGAATTGTTGACCAGGATGTCGATCGGGCCGGCCTCGGTCTCGGCGTGCGCGATGGCCGACTTGATGCTGGCCAGGTCGGTCACGTCCAGGCGCACCACGTGGGCGGCGCCGCCGTCGGCCTCGATCTCGGCGCGCAGCTCCTTGAGCCGCTCCACGCGCCGCGAGGCCAGCACGACCTGCGCGCCAGCCCCGGCCAGCGCCTTGGCGAAACGCGCGCCAAGGCCGCTCGAGGCGCCGGTGACCATGGCGATTTTTCCTTCGTAATTGACTTCGATGCCCACGCGGCTCCCCTTCTTTGTCCATTGCGAAGCCATCATGATTACACAAATCATCAGTATTAGATTGCCGCATCTAATAATGTCCGTAAAATGGCGCCCAACGTTGCAATCGACAGTAAAAAAGTGCACACTCGTGCTTAAATTTTTCACTCTTATTAGAATAATCATATGACTGAGCCAACCAACATCCTTGAACAATACGGACCGCGCGAAGCCATGGAGTACGACGTGGTCATCGTCGGCGGCGGCCCGGCGGGCCTGTCGGCGGCGATCCGCCTCAAGCAGCTGGCGGCAGAAAAGGGACAAGAGGTCTCGGTCTGCGTGCTCGAGAAAGGCGGCGAACTGGGTGCGCACATCCTGTCCGGCGCGGTCATGGACCCGATCGCCCTGAACGAGCTGATCCCGGACTGGAAGGAAAAAGGCGCGCCGCTGAACACTGCGGTGACCGAGGACCAGGTGCTGTTCCTCACCGAGACCAAAGCGATCAAGACGCCGAACTTCATGGTCCCGAAGATGCTGACCAACCACGGCAACTACGTGATCTCGCTGGCCAATGTGACGCGCTGGCTGGGACAACAGGCGGAAGCGCTGGGCGTCGAGATCTTCCCAGGCTTCCCGGCCGCCGAAGTGCTGTACAACGAGGACGGCTCGGTCAAGGGTGTCGCCACCGGCAACATGGGCGTCAAGCGCGACGGCGAGCCGGGCGCGGACTTCCAGCTCGGCATGGAGCTGCATGCCAAGTACACCCTGTTCGCGGAAGGCTCGCGCGGCCACCTCGGCAAGCAGCTGATGGCGAAGTATGACCTCAACAAGGGCAAGGACCCGCAGACCTACGGCATCGGCATCAAGGAGCTGTGGGAGATCGATCCCGCCAAGCACAAGCCGGGCCTGGTGATCCACACCGCCGGCTGGCCGCTCGACAACGACACCTACGGCGGCTCCTTCCTGTACCACCTGGAAAACAACCAGGTGGCGGTCGGCTTCGTGGTGGGCCTGGCCTACCAGAACCCCTACCTGTCGCCCTACGAGGAATTCCAGCGTTACAAGACGCACCCGGCGATCCGCCACTATTTCGAAGGCGGCAAGCGCATCTCGTACGGCGCGCGCGCCATCACCGCGGGCGGCCTGCAATCCCTGCCGAAGACGGTGTTCCCGGGCGGCGCGCTGATCGGCTGCGACGCCGGCTTCCTGAACACCAGCCGCATCAAGGGCAGCCACGCCGCGATCAAGACCGGCATGCTGGCCGCGGAAAGCGCCTTTGCCGCGCTGGGCGAAGGCCGCCAGCACGACGAGCTGGCCTCTTACCCGGCCGCGTTCGAGAAGAGCTGGCTGCACGAGGAACTGCACGTCGCGCGCAACTTCAAGCCGTGGATGAGCAAGGGCCTGTACATCGGCACCATCATGACCGGCATCGACCAGATGGTCTTCCGCGGCAAGGCGCCGTGGACGCTGCACCATCAGCACGCCGACCATGAATGCCTGAAGCCTGCATCGCAATTCAAGCCGATCGCGTATCCGAAACCGGACGGCAAGCTGACCTTCGACCGCCTGTCCTCGGTGTTCATCTCGAACACCAACCACGCCGAAGACCAGCCGATCCACCTGACGCTGAAGAACGCGGCCATCCCGGTGGACGTCAACCTGGCCAAGTACGCGGGCCCGGAACAGCGCTACTGCCCGGCCGGCGTGTACGAGTTCGTCAAGAACGACGATGGCCAGGACCGCCTGCAGATCAACGCCCAGAACTGCGTGCACTGCAAGACCTGCGACATCAAGGACCCGACCCAGAACATCGTCTGGGTGACGCCGGAAGGCGGCGGCGGCCCGAACTACCCGAACATGTGACCGGGATGCGGACCACGACATCGCGGCTGCGCGCCGCCGCCCTGGCCTGCGCGCTGGCCCTGCCCTTGGCCGCGCAAGCGGCCGACGAAGGCGTGAAGAGTGCCGCCCGGCTCGACCATGGCTGGTGGATCGACGCCGACATCACCTACCTGACGGCCAGCGGCCAGGACCTCAAGCTCGACGTCTATCTTCCGGTGAAGAAGAGCGACAAGCCGCTGCCCGTGGTGATGTACTTCCACGGCGGCGGCTGGGTGGCGGGCCGGCGCGAGGGCGCGGCGCTGTCCGCCATGCCCTACATGGAGATGGGTTTCGCCTTCGTGAACGTCAGCTACCGGCTGGCGAAGGTGGCGCCCGCCCCGGCCGCGGTCGAAGACACGCTGTGCGCGCTGCAGTGGATCGGGCGCAATGCGAAGAAGTACAACTTCGACCTGTCAAGGGTGGTGACCTCGGGCGACTCGGCGGGCGGCCACCTGGCCCTCGCCACGGCCATGATCCCGGCCGATTCGCCGCTCACCCGCCAGTGCGCGGCCAACGAGCCCAGCTGGAGCGGACCGTACCAGAACGTGGCGCCGAAGGTGGCGGCGGTGATCAACTGGTATGGCATCACCGACGTCGCCGACATGCTGCAAGGCCCGAACGTACGCTCGTACGCGGTGGCCTGGTTCGGCAGCATGCCGGAGCCCGAGCGCCAGGCGCTGGCGCGCGCGGTGTCGCCGCTGAGCCATGTGCGCGCGGGCGGACCGGCCGTGCTCACCATCCATGGCGACGCCGATCCGCTGGTGCCCTATGCGCATGGCGTGCGGCTGAAGGCGGCGCTCGACAAGGCGGGCGTGCGCAACGTCCTGCATACCATCAAGGGCGGCGGCCACGGCGGTTTCACGGCCGAGCAGCACGTCGGCGCCTACAGCGCGGCGCATGGGTTCCTGCGCGGGCTCGGCATCGCACCCTGAGCGCCCTTTCCCTGGCAATCGGCCTAAGATGTGGCTTCCACCACATCTGAAGCAAGGAGGCCACCATGCCTGAAAACAAGGATACCGGGGACAGGAGCCTGAGCGACGTCCAGCTCGACGACTTCGACGTGAACCGCCAGCGCGAACGGCTGGAACGCAGCCGCCCGGGCAATCTGCAATCGGACCAGCAAAAGGGTTCGCAACAGTCCGGCGAGGGAACGCAGCAGCAGGAAAAACGCTAGCCAAGCCCCCTCCATTTACTGATGACTTTGTACGGGCCGTCCTACGACGGCTCGTGCCCCATTCCGATTGTCTGCTTCCGCCGAGGGGTTATCATGGCCCCATCGACACTCAAACAAGGAGACTGGTATGGGTGAAAACAAAGGACATGGCGTCAAAGGGCCGCGCCACGACGATGACGTGGACGACCTCAGCATGAATACCGCGAGCGGCAAACCCGCCCAGGGCGGCCAGCAACAGTCCGGCAACATGCAATCGGGACAGCAGCAAGGCAGTATGCAATCCGGGCAGCAGCAGGGGGGAAGCCGACAGGGTTCCCAGCAATCTGGCCAGCAGGGTGGTAGCCAGCAATCGGGACAGCAGCAACAAGGTAGTAAGCAATCGGGGCAGCAACAAGGGAGCCGCCAGTCGGGCCAGGGAGGGAGCCAGCAAAGCGGAGGGCAACACGCCTCCGGCGGCACGCCGGCACTCGACGACCTGGGTTCGCGCCAGGGTGAATCCGCCAAGGATGCATCGCAGGCCTGGAGCCAGGACAACAGCATCGACAAGCAACGCGGCAATCGTTAACCCCGGGCGCCGCTGAGCGCTCTTTACCTTGCAGTACGACGCGCACCGACAAGCCAGGCTTGCCGGTGCGCTTTGCATTTTGCCGTGCTGTTTCTTTAAGGCGAGAGCGTGCGAAGGGTCCTACGCCCCTTCCTCTCATACTCCGATTGCCGATGTCAGCAGGAGGACTAAGATGGTGTCTCGACAATCTTCGATAAGGAGACCATCATGAACAAGCAGCCAAACCAGAAACAGTCGCAACCGGATAATTCGCAAGCGGACCCAAGCAAGGACCTGGTTTCCGCGGCCGGTCAGGGCCAGCGCGAGGGCAACCAGCAGTCGGGCGGCCAGCAATCGGGCAGCCAGCAGCAGATGGGCCAACAGGGCGGCCAGCAGCAAGGCCAGCAACAGGGCAACCAGCAGCAAGGCGGTGGCCAGCACGCTTCCGGCGGGACCCCGGCCCTGGATGACCTGGGCGGCCAGCGCCAGGGCGAAAGCGCCCAGCAAGCCGCCGACGCATTCCAGCAGCAGGACCAGCAGCGCGGCAAGCGCTGATCATCCACGCGCCCGCGTGCCGCCCCCCGGGGTCAGCGCGCGGCGTGCGCGCGGTTCAGGCGCCGCTCCGCGCGGCGCTGGATCGCTTCGAAGAACAGGCTCAAGGCCCAGTAGATGCAGGCCGCCGCGAGATACAGCGGCAGTGGCTGGAAAGTCACCGCGATCACTTCCTTGGTTGCGAGCATCAGTTCGGTCATGGTGATCACCGACACCAGCGAGGTGTCCTTGATCAGGCTGATGAGCGTGTTGCTCATCGAGGGCACCGCGATGCGCAGCGCCTGCGGCATGACGATGTGGTGCAGGGTCTGCCAGTAGCCCAGGCCCAGGCTGAAGCTCGCGCGCCACTGCCCTTCGCTGACGGCGCGGATCGCACCGCGCAGGCTTTCCGACAGGTAGGCGCCCGCGTTCAGCGACAGCGCCAGCACCCCCGCCGTCACCGGCGTGAATTCGATGCCGACGCTCGGCAATCCATAGTAGATGACGAAGATCTGCACCAGCAGCGGCGTGCCGCGCATGAGGCTCACGTACAGGCTCGCGGGCAGGCGCACGGCGGCCCAGGGAGCGATGCGCATCAGCGCCACCGGCAGGCCGATCGCCAGTCCGCCGATCATCGAGGCCACCGCGAACAGCAGGGTGTAGCCGGCGCCCGTCAACAGGGTCGGCGCCGCTTCGCGCAGCAGCGCGATCAGATCCACGCGACCGCCATTATTGGGCCGGGCGGCTGGCGTCGGTGCCGAACCACTTGAGCGACATCGCTTTCAGGGTGCCGTCGGCGGCCGCGTCCGCGAGGATCTTGTCGACCGCCGCCTTGAACTGCGGATTGCCCTTGCGGAAAGGGATGCCCATGCGCTCGGGCGCGCCGACCCTTGCGCCGGCCTTGATCGGCAGCTGCGAATGCTGCAGCAGGTAGGCCACCATCAGGCTGTCGTTGAGCGCCGCATCGATGCGCCCGAAGGCCAGGTCCTGCAGGTTCTCGGGCGCGGCCGGATAGCTCTTGACCTCGATGCCCGGCACCGCCTTGGCCTGCTGCTCGAACACGCTGCCCTGCCCCACGCCGACCTTCTTGCCTTTCAGGTCGTTCAGGCTGGCGTAGCTGGCGCGGTCGTTCTTGCGCACGATGAGCTGCGGGAAGGAATAGGTATAGGGGCGCGAGAAATCGAAGGCCTGCTCGCGCCTGGGCGTGATGCCGACCTGGCTGACGATCACGTCGTACTTGCCGGCGGCCAGGCCAGCGAGGATCGCGGCCCACTCGGTGGTGACGAATTCCGGTTTGACGCCCAGCTTGCCCGCGACCAGGCGCGCGACGTCGACGTCGTAGCCGGCCAGCTTGCCGGTCTTCGGGTCCTTGAAGTTGAAGGGAGGGTAGGTGCCTTCCATCGCGATGAGCAGGGTGCCGCGCGCCTTCGCGTCCGTCAGCAGGTCGGCCGCCTGTGCCGGCGCCAGGGCCGACAAGGAGGCGGCCAGCGCCAGGCCAAGTAGGGCACGGCGTGCCACGGTGGTCGAATGCTTGCCCATCAAATCCTCTCCATGCCTAGTCGAGCTGACTTTATAACCGAAAGCCGCGCCGGCGGGAAGCGCCGCGGGTCGCTTGGAACCTATCCCAGTAGGGAGGAGGAAGCTGGCGGCGATGCATGGCAAGCGCGGGCAAGGCGCGAGGAGGCCGCATGGCGCGCCATGCAACGACGAACAACGCCGCCCCGCTTGCCAGGCGCGCCGAAAGCGACTCATTCCCTACCGGGGTAGGTTCTTAGTACCTGCGGCCGCGCGCTCCGAACGGGTAGCCGACCACCAGGGTGGTGCTCAGGACCAGTGTGGACAGGCCGAGGATCAGCTGCACCAGCCTGTCGTCCGGGAGCACCCAGACCTGCCCGCGCGGCGGCTCGGCGCCGGTGGCCGCGACGATCAGGGGTGCGATCCAGTCGGCCTCCGGTTCGACGTCGAGGATCACCGCATCGCCGGTGGTCTGCATGTAGACGTTGCCGCCTTCGGCCAGGGCGAAGCAGATGCCGACGCCGGTCTCGGTCGGCTTGACCAGCTCCTGCAGGGCGCGGTTGTGCTCGTCGATCCAGAGCTCGACGTCCTGCGGGGTCTCCAATGCGGTCCAGGGACGGGGGCGGAAGCGCGGCTGCGGGGTATCGGGTGGCAGGTTCATGTGATGCGGGCAAAAGCGGAACGAGCCGTATTTTACGCCAGCCGGCCGACGAGGATCAGCGACACCGGCTTGGCCGTTTCCGGATGGAGCGGTTCGCGCATCTCGACCACGCGCAGGCCATGTTCCTCGAACAGCGCGAGCCAGCTCGAGACCGTACGGAAGTACCAGGGCGCCGGATCGGTGAAGGCGCTGCTGAAACCGGCCCAGCTGCCATCGCGCCAACCGTCGGCATAGGGGGCGTCGCCGCAGGCCATGAGCGGGTGCACGGTCTGCACGATCAGCAGCCCGCCGGGCCGCAGGTAGGTCGGCGCGGCGCGCAGCAGCCCGCGCACGGCCTCGTCGCCGATCAGCGAAAAGTTACAGACCGCCACGTCGGCCGCCAGCTGCAATGCGCCGGCGGCGATCTCTTCGTAGCTCAGCTGGCGGAACTCACCGTCGCCTGCCTTCCTGGCCTGCTCGACCAGGCCGGCGCTCGCATCGACGCCCAGCATCGTCACCTCGGGCAATGCCCGCACCAGCCAGCCTTCGCCGCAGCCGAGGTCGACGCCGGTCCCCGGCGCATACGCGCGCACGGTGTCGACGATCGCGGCGTTGGTGACCAGCACGCGCGACGCGATCTCGCCTCCCCGCACGGCGGCGGTCCAGGGATCGGTGTTGCGCGACCATGAATCGATGATGGATGCGTCAGTATGGGTAGTCATGCGGTCTCCTCGGTTGGCCGCATTATGGCCTACCGGAGAGGGTTTTGCGAAAGATCAATACCTGCGCACGATTGAGTGACGTCAATACCGAATGCGCCTATATTTTTGCCTACTGCGTGGAAACGTTTCCATCTCCAGCCTCGACAGGACCATACGAGACCAACGCATGAAGTTGGCGAAACGGGGCGCGCCGTCCTGGCGTGTCTTTTTATCTTCGGAGTTAAATGAGGAGTCGCAGTGGATAACCAGAACCAGAAACGCCACCCGAATTGGAAAGCTTTCCAGTCACTCGCCGCCGCCCTGCTGCTGGCAGCCGGCACCCAGGCCGCGGCCAGTGTCACCAGTCCCGTCATCGGCCAGTTGCTGTGGTCCGAGGAATTCAACGGCGCCAGCCTGAACACGGGCGTGTGGACCGCCTCGGACGGCAACGGCTGCCAGATCAACCTGTGCGGCTACGGCAATGCCGAGCTGCAGTACTACAGCCCGAACAACCTCTCGATCGTCAACGTGCCCTTCGAATCCGGCACCCGTGCGCTGGCGATCCAGGCGCGCAGCCAGACCGTGGGCAGCAATGTCTTTACCTCCGGGAAGGTCGACACCAAGGGCAAGGTGCAGGTCCAATACGGCATGATCGAGGTGCGCATGGCCACGCCCAACATCGCCAGCGGCCTGTGGCCGGCCGCCTGGATGCTGGGCGTGAGCCCGCAGACCTGGCCGCGCAACGGCGAGATCGACATCATGGAGATGGGCCACAAAGCCTCCGTACGCGCAGCGTCCGGCGCCCCGTCCGCCAACCACTTCACCGGCTCCAACGTCATCACCTGGCAGCAGGCCGCCTGCGTGCCCGGGAACGAGAGCTGCGCCGCCTCGACCGCGTGGCAGACCAAGAACTGGTATGTGCCGGCCACCTCGCTGGCCAATCGCTTCGTCACCTACCGCCTGTACTGGGACGAGAGCCAGATGCGCTTCACCGTGGTCGACAACGGCGTCGAGCGCAGTATGTACGACGCGCCGCTGCCGGTCAATTCGACCGCGCTGCAGGCGCCCTTCTA
This sequence comes from Massilia sp. UBA6681, assembly GCF_002454935.1. Lineage (NCBI taxonomy): Bacteria > Pseudomonadati > Pseudomonadota > Betaproteobacteria > Burkholderiales > Oxalobacteraceae > Massilia > Massilia sp. UBA6681. The sequence continues at coordinate 16,444 of NZ_DKJX01000084.1, read as the reverse complement.
CCTGCTGCTGAACCTCGCCGTCGGCGGCAACTTCACCGACGCGGCCACGCCTGGCCAGGTGAGCGCGCCGCTGCCCGGCACCATGTACGTCGACTATGTGCGCGTCTACCAGCTCGACGGCAAGGGCCAGGTCAAGCTCGGCAACCAGACCGTGCCCGAGGTGGCCGGCAAGTTCGGCGTCTTCACCGACACCACCACGGTCAACAGCAAGCTGGTGGCCGGCACCAGTTCCGACATCTTCCTGTGGAACGCGGCGTCCAGCGGCGCCGGCAATACCGCGCCCTACGAGGGCAGCAACGTGATCGCCTGGAACTACACGGCGCCCGGCCAGTGGTTCGGCGGCGGCGTGCAGGCGCGCCAGGCGCGCGACCTGTCGAACTACCGCAACGGCACCATGCGCTTCCGCATCAAGATCCCGGCCAACGTGTCCTTCAACATCGGCGTCGGCGACACCTACACCAACCAGAACTGGGTCAACTTCCCGGCCAACACCACCACCCACGGGCTGGTGCGCAATGGCGAGTGGGCGCAAGGATCGATTCCGGTGTCGACCCTGCTCCGCAGCAAGGTGGCGGCGCAGTCGCTGCTCGACGTGTTCATGATTTCGAGCGACGCCAACCGCCTGCCGACCTCGACCTTCCAGTTCGCGATCGACGACATCGTCTGGGATGCGGGCGGCACCACCACCCCGCCGCCGACCTCGCCGACCGGCCCGACCTGGGTGAGCCAGCCCACGGCCACGACGCTGCAGTTCAACACCAACACCGGCAGCTGGGCGGACGTCCACTACATCGTCAACAACGGCGCCCAGCAGAACGTGCGCATGCGCCTGGACGGCTCGACCAACACCACCATCGCCGGCGGCCTGAAGATCGGTGACGTGGTGCGCTATAACTTCACCTATTGGGATACGGCGCGCAACTATGCGGTGGATACCGCGTGGCAGAGCTATACGATGAAGTAAGCGAGCTTCTCCCGGACCGTGCCCTGGCGCGGTCCGGGTTTGTTTACCCGACGTCGAGGGTCACCAGGCGCACCTTGACATCCTCGCCATCGACCAGCAGCTCGCCGACCGAGATCGGCAGCGTGAAGCGGCGCCGCCCCGCACTGCCCGGATTCACGTACAGCACGCCGCCCCGCTCGCTGCACAGCGGCTTGTGCGAGTGGCCCGACACCACCACGCGCATGCCCGCGCCGGCCGGGTCGAGCGGCAATTCCTTCAGATCGTGAATCACGTAGATGGCGACCTGCCCAAGCCGCAGGATGGCGGTCTCGGGAATCTCGCGCGCCCAGGCGCCGCGGTCGTTATTGCCGCGCACGACAGTCAGCGGCGCGATCGCCGCCAGCGGCGGGAGGATCTCGGGGCCGGTGATGTCCCCGGCATGGATGATATGGTCGCTGCCCCGGAGGAAGTCGAGCGCCTCCGGGCGCAGCAACCCGTGCGTGTCGGAAATCAGCCCGACGCGCATGCCGCTCAGGTCGAGCGCTTGCTTCCGGCCATCTTGGCCGTGGTGTAGATCGCGTACAGCGCCGCCAGGCCCACCACCACGTAGACGATGCGGGTTGCCGGGCTGCCCGGGCCGAAGATGGTGGCGACCATGTCGACGTCGAACAGGCCGACCATCGCCCAGTTCAGGCCGCCGATGATCAGGAGCGCCATTGCCAGGTAGTCGAGTGCCGACATGGCGGAACGCTGATGCGCGTTCAGGGAAGTGCGCCGTTCGCCCATCGTCCTGCGGTCCATGGTGGGAGTATTCATCGTTGCCATCATTGCCTCCTTGGAAAAGCGACATGAAGTGGCCAAGGCGACCGCCCTGGCAGTGACAACTCATACTAGCCGAAGTTCGATGCCGAGGACGCACCGGTCGGCGCGCGTCAAGCGCGGCCGGGTCAACCCTTCCAGGTGCGATTCAGTCCGGTATCGGCGTGGATCCAGCCGCCCTTCGGGCCGGCACGGTAGTAATAGCCGACGCCGCCCTGGCGGAAGCTGCGGATCAATCCGCCGAGCACTTCCTCGCTCAGGCTGGCGATGCGGATGTCCGCCGCCTTGCCCACCATGTGCAGGGACTTGCGCGCTGCCGGAACGCCCTCTTCGACCAGGCGCTTGTTGGACGCCTCGGTGCGGTAGCCGGACAGGATCTCGAGCGGCTGGGTCATGCCGTAGCGCGCGATGAAGGCCTGGGTGCCCCACAGGATCTCGAACAGCTTGGGATCGATCGGCGCCGACGCGCGCCCGTTCACGTCGCGCAGGATGTGGCACAGCTCCTGGTAGGCGGAATCGATGATCTCGCCATCCTTCCAGTACAGCACCTTGGCGCGCTCGCCGCTTTGCGGGCGCACCAACGACAGGGTACGCGGCTTGATCCAGAAATCGATGTCCAGCAGCTGGGCATCGAACAGGTCGGGCGGGGGTTCCAGGTCGGTTGTCTGGGCCGCGGCCGCGGCCGGGAACAGCAATGGGGAACCGAGGGTGCCCAACGCACAGAGCCGGGCACTTTGTTGCAGGAAATCTCTACGTGAAGCCATAACAAGCGAACTCAGCCAAATGAGGCGCTTACTATATCGCAAGCTTCTCCTGCACAAAAGAAGAGTTTGTCAAGATTGGTGCGGAGGCTTAATCATTGCAGTTGCAGAAACGCTTGCGGGCGGCAGCGCCCGGCCCTGTCTCGCACACGGCGTCGAGCGGTTTCCACAGCAGGTCGCATTCAAGTCCCCAGCAGGACTTGTCCTTGCCGGCGTTGACATAGCCCTGGCGCTCAAAGAAGGCGCTCGCGCTCGCCGGGCTGTGCAGGTGCAGTTTCTTGATGCTCCAGGCGCGCGCCTGCTCCTCGGCTGCGGCGATGAGGGCGCGGCCGATGCCGCTGCGCAGCGCCTGCGGCGACACATAGCACAGCGCCAGCTTGCCGGCCTGGGTCAGCAGGCACAGGCCCAGCAGCTCCCCGTCGCGCTCGGCGACCAGGGCGTGGTTGCTGGGGTTGGCAAACCAGGTGGCGACGTTGGCTGCGGTCTTGTTGCCGAGCCAGGCTTCCAGCACGGCCGGCCGGTCCTGGTGGTCGGCCTTGCACCCGACCTCGATCGAGCGGCGCAGCAGGGCGCAGGCGGGGGCAGCATCACCGGGTACCGCCTTGCGAATGTCAAAACGCGTGGACATCAAACATCACTATGCATAAAAAACGATCAGACCGCGCTTGTGGCGCAATGGCTGGGCACGACTATACACCGAAAGCCCCCGACCTTGCTGTGGTCACCCATATCCGCAGCGATGCCGCGCAAGGCCTGCTCTGCGGTACGAGAGCCTGTACCTGCAAGTAAGAGGAAGCGAATGGTGATGCATGGCGAGCGTGGGCAAGGCGCGAGGAGGCCGCATGGCGAGCCATGCAACGACGAGCAACGCAGACCACGATTGCCAGGCGCGCCAGGCGCGACTCTTACTTGCAGGGATAGGCTCTAAGCATATGACAAAACTATTGTTCCGTATTTTGAGCAATGTGCGGATGATGCACACTGTCACCACAAGATTCTGAAAAGCGAGAACATATGACCCTGACCTCCCCGCTCCGCCGTTTCCTCCTGGCCCTGTCGCTGGGCGCCGCGCTGCCGCTGTCGGCCAGCGCCGCCACGACCGAGCTGCTGAACGTTTCCTACGACGTGGCACGCGAGCTGTACAAGGACATCAACCCGGCCTTCATCGCGGCCTACAAGCAACAGACCGGCCAGCTTGTTACCATCAAGCAGTCGCACGGCGGCTCGAGCAAGCAGGCGCGCGCCGTCGCCGACGGCCTGGAAGCCTCGGTCGTCACCATGAACCAGGCCAACGACATCGACATGCTGGCCGACCGCGGCCTGGTGGCCAAGGACTGGGCCAAGAAATTCCCGAACAATGCGGCGCCCTACTACTCGACCATGGTGTACCTGGTCCGCAAGGGCAACCCGAAGAAGATCCGCAACTGGGACGACCTGGCGCGCCCGGGCGTGCAGGTGATCATCCCGAACCCGAAGACCGCCGGCAACGGCCGCTATACCTACCTGGCGGCCTGGGGCTCGGTGCTGAAAAAGGGCGGCAACGAAGCGCAGGCGCGCGACCTGGTGGCCCGCATCTTCAAGAACGTGCCGATCCTCGATGCGGGCGGACGCGCCGCGACCACCACCTTCACCCAGCGCCAGATCGGCGACGTCCTGGTGACCTTCGAGAATGAAGTGAGCATGGTGCGCAAGGAATTCGGCGACAACTTCGAGGTGGTCTACCCGAGCAGCTCGATCCTGGCAGAATCGCCGGTGGCCGTGGTCGACAAGGTGGTCGACCGCCGCAACCAGCGCAAGGAAGCGACGGCCTACCTGAACTTCCTGTACTCGCCGGCCGGCCAGGAAATCGGCGCCAAGCACTTCCTGCGCGTGCGTTCCGATGCGGTGATGAAGAAATATGCCGCCAATTACAAGCCAATCCAGCTGTTCACGGTGGATGAGCTGTTCGGCGGCTGGCGCAAGGCCCAGGAAGTCCACTTCAACGATGGCGGCGAGTTCGACAAGATCTACCAGTCGAAGTAAGCCATCCGCGACCAGGCCTGCTTCATGGGCCCATGACGAAGCCCTGCCCTGTGCAGGGCTTCGTCGTTCCGGACGCAGAATATCTACCCAATCTGGCAATTGTCATGGACGCTGTGTTAACTGGAGGGTTAAACTGCAACTAAATTCCGGTTCACAAGGCCGTTTTTGCTTGTGTGCCATAGACATGCATCATGCTTGATGCTATCTTCCAACTCCTGTAGTTGCCCTACAGCTAGATTGTTGAGTACTCGCTTACCCACTGCCGCGTTTTCCCGCTCAACACAACCTATTCCTGCACCCGACAATGTTCAAAAAATTGCTTGCCACCGCATTGTTGTCGTTTTCGGCTGCGGCTTTCGCCGTGCCCTTCGGCTCGCAATCGGTGCTCGTGGTAGAAGATGACACCGGCAAGATTCTGCTGGAAAAGAATGCGGACCGCGTCGCGCCGATCGCGTCGCTCACCAAGCTGATGACCGCCATGGTCGTGCTCGATGCCAGGCAAGACCTGGACGAGCTGATCGAGATCGACCGCAGCGACGTCGACACCTTCAAGCACAGCAGCTCGCGGGTGCCGGTCGGCGCCCTGATCTCGCGCCGCGACGTGCTGCAGCTGGCCCTGATGTCCTCGGACAACCGCGCGGCCCATGCGCTGGCGCGCACCTATCCGGGCGGTCTGGCCGGGTTCAAGGTCGCGGTACGCCAGAAGATCGCCGCGCTGGGCATGACCCAGACCGTGATCGAGGAGCCGACCGGCCTGTCGCCGCACAACCGCTCGACCGCGGGCGACCTGGTCAAGATGGCAACGGCGTCGGCCAGGTATCCAGAGATCACGCGCATGTCGACCGAGTCGAAGGACCTGATCAACATCAACGGCCGCGAGGTCGAATACCGCAATACCAACCGCCTGGTCGGCGCCAAGGGTTGGGACATCGGCCTGTCGAAGACCGGCTACATCCAGGAAGCCGGCCGCTGCCTGATCATGAACATCAAGGCCGGTGGCAAGAACGCCACCCTGGTGCTGCTCAATGCCGGCGCCTCGTCGGCGCGCATCCTGGACGCACTGAACATCCGCCGTTTCATCACCGGCGACGAGCCGGTGAGCATGGCCAAGGCCTCGAACCGTGCGCCGCGCTACAAGGCTGCGTCGAGCCGCGCCCGCATCAAGGCCAGTGCTGGCGGCCCGCGCATCAAGGCGACGGCCGGCAAGGCCAAGGTCAAGGCAGTCAAGAAGCGCAGCAAGGCGAAGGTGGTGCCGAAGCGCCGCAAGAAATAAGCGCATCGCTGCACCATGCAGACACGAAGGGGCCCACGAGGCCCCTTTTGTTGTTTCAGCGAGGATCTCAGTGGCTGCGCTGGGCCAGTTCGGGCCGCGGCGGCGGCGTGACCGTGTCCCACAAGGCGCCGCTCAGCTCCTGCACCAGGTCGTCGGTATAGGCGGCCGGCGGCGACTGCATCGCCACCACCCGCCAGGCCTTGCCGTCGACTTCGACGATGCGCAGCTGCACCCGCTCCGGCCCCTTTTTGTGCAGCCCCCGGCCGACCCAGGAATGGCGGCCGCGGAATTCGGCGAAGTAGCTGTCCGCCAGTTCGAAGCGGTCGGCCAGCCGGTCGGCCAGCGCCTGGGCATCCTGGCGCAGGGCCCGGCCGCCGCTTTCCTCGTGCGCGAACAGGACGGCGGCGTGGCCGCTTTGCTGGGTGAACAGGTGCTGCACGCTGCCGTCCGGCCCGGGGCGCACCTCGAGTTTCCATTGCGGCCCGATGCGCGCCATGCGTCCGGTGACCGGGTTGGTCCAGGCGACCGGCGGCGCTTCCAGCATGGCGCTGGTCTCGCGACTGTCCTGGCGGTCGACGCCGTCGAGGATCAGGATGGCGCAGAACAGGCTGACGAAGGCGGTGCCGAACACGCTTTTCGCCAGCCAGCCGGTAGCGCTTGCGCTCACCAGGAAATCGTCCTTGTCGTAGCTGGCCTGCACACCCTTGCGCAAGCGCAGGCCCTGGCGCGCCATGGTCACCAGGCTGATGAGCGGCAGCCCGAGCGCGAGGCCGTCGCGCCAGATCTTCAGGTTACGCCGGACCAGTTCGCGAAAAGCCGGCACATGCCCATCGGTCGTGATGAGGCGCAGGCCCAGCAGCGCCTTGCCCGGCGTATTCCCGAGCAGCGCCTGCAGGGCCGCGTCCAGCACCAGGCCGCCGGGGATGCAGGCCAGGCCGAACAGTTTCCAGCCGAACGGGGTTTCGAGCCAGCGCAGGAAAGCCGGGGATACCTGGCCCAGGGCATAGCCCAGCACCAGGGCCACCAGCGCGGTCTCCCACCAGACGTCGAAGCTGCGGGCAAACCAGCGTAGCCAGGGCCCGGCCAGCGGGAAGGCCGGCAGGTCGTCGCAGGCGCTAGGGGTGCGCGCCACCGTGCCGGGTGCGGAACAGAACAATACCGTCTGCTGGTCGAGTGGCTGCATGGGTGCGCCAGGCGCTGTGACGCCTTGTGGTCAGGGAAAACTTCGTTGAAGGAAAAATTACACGAAAAATGCTGCCCGGTCTTTGTTCTTGTACGTGAGTAAGACCACGCAATAACGGTCGAGTTCGACGAAATGGGCTAGGTCGCGCACCATGCTTGGCCTTCGTCAAACCCATAGTCGCGCCGTCGCGACACCGGGACCTTGCGTTCTGGCTCAGCGAGAAGTCGGCGCGATCATGCCGCGCAAGCCGCTGGTGCGGTGAGTGCGCTGCGCGATCGCCTCGAGCAGCACGGCGCCGGGGGGCGAGACCAGGGTGAACATCTCGCTGGCGCGGGTGATGCCGGTATAGACCAGCTCGCGGGTGAGGACGGCGCCGCGTTCGCGCGGCAGCGCCAGCACGGTATGGCGGAATTCCGAGCCCTGCGATTTGTGGACCGTCATGGCAAAGGCTGTCTCGACATTGCGCAGGCGGGTCGCCAGCACGCTGCGCACCGTATCGCCTTCGAGGAAGTACACGCGCAGGGCGCCGGGGCGCGCGGGATCGGGCAGCGTGAGCCCGATGTCGCCGTTGTAGACGTTGGTGGCGTAATCGTTGCGGGTCACCATGACCGGGCGGCCCACATACCATTCGCCGTTCGGGCGCAGCAGCCCGGCCTGGGCCAGGCGCCGGGCCACCGCGTCGTTCAGGCCGGCGACACCCCACTCGCCGTCGCGCACCGCGCACAGGATGCGGAAGGACTCGAAGCGCTGCAGGACCTGGCGCACCCATTCTTCATGATTCGTGTTCAATCCGGCCTTATGGCCGGTATTCAACACGTCCAGGTAAGAACCGTAGCCGGATTGGGCCAGTTGCAGCACCTGCTGCTGCTGGGCGTTCTCGATCCAGCGCACGCCCGGCTCGCCTGCGCGCAGCACGGCTTCGGCGCGCACGGCGTCGCCAGCGTTCACCGCCAGGGCCAGCTGGCCGATCGGGCCGCCGAAGCGGCGGCTGTGGCGCAGCATCACGGTCTGCTGGGCCAACGCGCCGGCGTCGCCCAGGAATTCATCCGGCAATTCCTCGCCGCTGGCCGCGAGAACGTAATCGCAGGTGGCGTCGGTGTAGCCGCCGGCCCCGGCGTTGTGGCACAGGTCGCCGAGCACGGCGCCCGCCTCCACCGAGGCCAGCTGGTCCTTGTCGCCCAGCAGGATCAGGGTGGCGGAAGGTGGCAGCGCGTCCAGCAGCGAGGCCATCATCTCCAGGTGCACCATCGAGGCTTCGTCGACGATCAGCACGTCGACGTCGAGCGGGTTGCCGCGGTGGTGGGCAAAGGCGCGGGTGTCGGGACGCGCCCCCAGCAGGCTGTGCAGGGTGCGGGCGGCGCCCATGCGCAGCGTCAGTTCGCGCAGCGGCAGCGTCGATCCGACCTTGTCGGCCAGCTCGTTCAGGGCCTTGTCGATCGACTGTTTCAGGCGCGCCGCCGCCTTGCCGGTCGGCGCGGCCAGGGCGATGCGCTGGCTGCCGGCTTCCGGGGCGGTGGCGAACAGCAGCGCCAGCAGGCGCGCCACGGTATAGGTCTTGCCGGTGCCGGGGCCGCCGGTGATGATGGCCACCGAACCGCGCAGGGCGATGGCGCAGGCCAGCTTCTGCCAGTCCGGGCCGTCGGCGCTACGCTGCGAGGCGAACAGCATGTCGAGCCAGCCGCGCACCGCTTCCTGGTCCACCTCGCGCTTGCGCGTCGCGCGCTCGCGCACGGCCTGGGCCACCAGCATCTCGTCGCGCCAGTAGCGGCGCAGGTAGAGGCGGTCGCCGTCCAGCACCAGCGGCTGGTCGTAGTCGAAGGCGCTGACGTCCCAGACCTGCTGGCAGCCGGAGAGACTCTGGGCCCAGCCCTGCGCGTTCTTCGGCAAGGGGCCGGCGGCGCGCGCCAGCAGCTTCCACTGCTCGTCTTCCCAGCCGAGCAGCCCTGCGGGACCTGCGGCCAGGTCGGACAGGAGCAGGCAGCTGTGGCCCTGCCCTTCCAGCTCGGACAGCACGCTCGTGGCCAGCACCAGCGCAGGCGGCGCCGCCCCCAGCGAGGCCACGAAGCGGGCGAAGGCATAGGACAGGCGGCGCAGCTCGCCGGTTTCGCTCAGGCGCGCCAGCTCGCTCCACAGCAGCGCGATGTTGGCTTCATGCTTAACCATGATGGTCCTTGTCCAGCAATGCTTCCAGTCCGGCCAGGAGTTCCATGTCCGGTCCCAGCACGCAGCAACCGCGCGTGTCGGCGTTCGCGATCCCGCGCAGGAACAGGAACACGGCGCCGCCCAGCTGGCGGTGCGGCTCGTAGGCATCCCCCAGCCGGCTCTTCAGGAGGCGGTGCAGCGCCAGCATGTAGATGGTGGCCTGGATGTCGTAGCGGTGCTCCGCCATGCCCAGTTCCATCGCGGCCTGGGTATAGGCGGCGTCGCCCGGCCCCAGCGCATTGGTCTTGTAGTCGAGCACCCAGTAGCGGCCGTCGTGCTCGAACACCAGGTCGGCGAAGCCCTTGAGCATCCCGTGCAGCACGCGCTCCGGCAAGACCGGACGGTCCAGGCCCTTCATGATGCGCGCGCGGCACAGGCGGTCCAGTTGCACCACGTCCAGGCGCTCGCTGGGGAACCAGAACTCCAGCTCGGGCACCGGATCACGCAAGGCACTCAAGGCCGCACCCAGCGGCGGGAGCGGGGTCGTGACCACCGCGTGCAGCCAGGCCAGGGCGTCGTCCAGGCGGTTGCCCCAGCCGGCGCGCTCGATGCGCTGGCCCAGGCGCAGCATGAATTCCGGCTCGTCGGCGCGATGAAAACCTTCCGCCGCCATCCATTCGAGCTGCTCGTGCATGAAGTTGCCCGGCACCGAGCCGCGCGGGAAGCGGTGCCAGGGCGCGTCTTCGATGCGCGGCGGCGTCACCACCTGGGGCGCCTCTTCCAGCAGGGTTTCCTCCTGGGCGCGCATCGGCGCCGGCGGCGGGGTGGGCGAAGCCGAAAGCTGAGCGCTCACGGCATGGCGCACCAGCGAGGTGAAGGAACCGATCGACCAGTCGCGCTCGAAACTGGCTTCGTAGCGTGGCGCCCCCAACAGCTCCGGGCGCACGTCCTCGCGCGCCAGCAGGGTGCGGCCCTGCGCCTCGCTCAGGTCGTGCAGCACGATGCCCTCGACGCCGCCGCGCAGGCGCTCCAGGCGCTCGCGCAGCAGTTCCGCGTCGATCTTCTCGCCGCCGCCCAGCAGGTAGCCCAGCGCCGAGTCGTGCAGGCGATTCTCGTTCTTGCTGCGGCCGCTGATCGGCGCCGCGCCCAGCCACAGGTAGTGGCGCGCGCGCGTCAGCGCCACGTACAGCAGGCGCAGGTCTTCCTCGAGGCGGGCGCGGTCCACCGCTTCCAGGGACTCGTCGCCCATCGCCAGGTCGAGCCGGCGGGTGCCGTCGATGCCGACGAACTCGAAGAAGGCGCGGTTGCGCCGGTCGGTACGGCGCGCCGTCACCGCGAACGGCAGGTAGACCAGCGGGTATTCCAGGCCCTTCGATTTGTGGACCGTGACCACCTTCACCAGCTCGGCATCGCTTTCCAGGCGCAGCACGCGTTCGTCCCCACCCTCGCCCAGGCCCTCGACCTGCTCGGCCAGCCAGCGGATCAGGGCCTGCTCGCCTTCCAGCTGGCCGCTCGCTTCCTGCAGCAGCTCGGCCAGGTGCAGCAGGTTGGTCAGGCGCCGCTCGCCGCCCGGCTGGCGCAGCAGGCGCGCCGGCAGGCCCAGTTCGTGCACGAAGCGGCGCAGCATGGCCAGCACGCCCTGGCGCTGCCAGGCGCCATGCAGGTTCTTGAGCTGCTCGACGCGCGCTTCCCAGGCCACCTCGTCGCTCGAGAGCCGGGCCAGTTCGCCCAGCGGCAGGCCGGCGGTGCGGGTGGCGAAGGCGGCGCGCGCCAGGATGCCGTCGAGCGGATTGGCCACCGCATACAGCCAGCGCAGCACGTCGGCCGCTTCCTCGCTTTCGACCACCGAATCCTTGTCCGACAGGTAGACGCTGGCCACCTTGCGTTCCACCAGCGCGCGGCGCACCGCGGCGGCTTCGCGCCGGTCGCGCACCAGGATCGCGATATCGGCCGGCATCAGGCGGCGGAAACGCTCGCCGTCCGAGAAGCCGACGCGCTCGTCGCCCAACAGGCCGACGATGTGCTCGGCGCAGTGGTGGGCAAAATACTCGCGGTACTCTTCCTGGTTCATCGGGCCGGCGCAGCACACCGACATCGCATGCTGCGCGCCGTCGGCCCCTACCAGGCGTTCGCGGTGGCCCTTGGCCTGCACGGCGTCGAAAGGCAGCGGATTGTCCTCGCCGCGGCGGAAACGGAAGGCGCCTGCCGGGTAGCCGCCCTGCCCGCCGACGCCTTCGGCATGGCGGAACAGCTGATTCACCGCTTCCACCAGCTCACTGGTGGAGCGGTAGTTGACGCCCAGCTGGTAGTGGCGCCCGGTAGTGGCGCGGCGCGCCGCCAGGTAGCTGTGGATGTCGGCGCCGCGGAAGCCGTAGATCGACTGCTTCGGGTCGCCGATCAGGAACAGTCCCCGTTCCGGGTCATTGTCCGCCACCCGGTACAGCAGGTCGAAGATACGGTACTGGTCGGGCGAGGTGTCCTGGAATTCGTCGACCATCGCCACCGGGAACTGCAGCACGATGCGCTGGCGCAGGGCCTGGCCGTTCGGCCCCTCGAGCGCATCCTTGAGGCGCTCGAGCATGTCGGCGAAGCCGAACTGGCGGTTGCGCGCCTTCAGCTCGCGCATGCGGGCGGCGATGTGGCTGGCGGCGTGGCGCAACAGCGCGTGCGACAGCGGCTGCAGGCGCGCCAATGCTTCCCGCAAAGGCGCGGTAAAGCCGAAGCAGGCCGGCACCTCGGCCACGAAGTCCTTGCTGAAGGCGTCATTGACGCCGTCCGGGCACAGGCGTTTCCATGCCGTCTCGTTCAAATCCGGCAGCACCCGCTCCGCGTCGATCGCCCAGGCGCGCAGGGCCTCGAACCACTTCACCAGCGAATCGGCGCGCATCTTGTTGCCGTTGAAGCACTTCGGGTTGCGTTCGCGGTGGCCGGCGATCCAGCTTTCCATCTCGTCCGCGCGCGCGGCCCAGCCTTCCTTGAGGCCTGCCAGCTCGGCGCGCAGCGCCGCCTGCACGCGCGCCACCAGGGCGCCGAGCGGCTCGGGCGCACACTCTCCCAGCAGGTGGGTGCGCGTCACCAGCTCGCGCACGCCGCCTTTCAGGGCCTCGACATCCTTCCAGCACTCGCGCACCGAGGCCAGCGCATTCGCGCCCAGCGGGTAGACATGCTGGCGCCAGTAGTCGTGGGCGGCGTCCTCGAACAGGGCGCGCTCGTCGCTGACCAGCTCTTCGTCGAACAGGCTGCCGGAGTCGAACGCGTGCTCGCGCAGCATGCGCTGGCACCAGGCGTCGATGGTGAAGATCGCCGCCTCGTCCATCGTTTCGGCGGCCAGCACCAGGCGGTGGGCGGCGACGCTGCGCTCCGCCTCAAGGGGATAGGCACCCGCCAGCTCGGCCAGGTAGGGGTCATCGATGTCGAGCTGTCCGCGGAAAAAGGCGGCCGCCTCGACCAGGCGCTCGCGCACCCGGTTGGCCAGCTCGCGCGTGGCGGCGCGGGTGAAGGTCATCACCAGGATCTCGCTCGGCAGCAGCGGGCGGGGGAAAGCCGCCTCGGCGCCATGGCCGAGCACCAGGCGCAGGTAGAGCGCGGCGATGGTCCAGGTCTTGCCGGTGCCGGCCGAGGCCTCGATCAGGCGCGAGCCGTGCAGCGGGAATTCCAGGGGTTCGAGGTGCTGGCTCATGCCGCCTCCCCGTCCGCATCGCCGCCCAGCGGAGCGACCTGCACGCCGGTTTCCAGCCAGTCGGCCAGCGGCCCGTACAGGTCGCGCGCCACGTGCGGCCAGTCGCCGGCCGCCACCAGCGAAGCGAAGTCCGGCCACAGGCGCGCCAGGCACAGTTCCTCGACTTCGCCGGAGAGTTCGTAACTGCCGTCATAGACCAGCCTCGGGTCGCCTTCCTGCAGCAGGGCCAGCGCGGTCTTGCAGGCCACGCCCAGCGGCCGGTCGAGGTTGGTGCGCCACAAGCTGACCAGGTCGTGCAGCGTCGCCGCAGCCTCCGTCGGATTCAGGGCCGGCATGGTGAGGATCGCATCGCGCGCCACCAGGTGGCCGGCCACCGGTGCGCCGGCCGCGCTCGCCGCCAGCTGGCGCAGCCAAGCCTTGATCAGCTTGTCGCCGCGCGGACGGCCTTCCCGGTCCAGCACCTTCGACGACACCTGCATCAGCCAGGCGGTGTCGCTGCCATCGGAGCGCAGGCGGTCGATCCAGTCGTCCAGCACCAGGCCATCCTCCAGGCCCAGGCTCACTGCGCGCTTCGGTGCATTGTGCGGAAAGCGCTCGCCCAATCGCAGCCAGGCGGTGCGCACCGGCACCAGGCCGTCGACCAGCTCCTGCTGCCACTGGCGTCCCATCAGGCCGATCGGCAGCACGCCTTCGCGCGCCAGCCGTTCGGCGCGGCTGTTCAGGGCCGCGCGCACCTCCGCAGTACTCGTCCCATTGTGCGCTTCCACCGGGCCGCTGTCGTCGAGCAGGTGGTCTTCGATGAAATAACGCTCCAGCGCGTCGAGCGAGAACGGTTCCTCGTCCTCGCCCACCACGGCGGCGTCGGCGAACACCACGCCCAGGCGGCGCCGGAAGAAGTAGCGCGCCGGCTGGCGCAGGAAAGCCGCCAGCTCGCCCAGCTTGAGCACCAGGCCGGGCTCGATCTCGTAGGGCGGCAAGGCGTCCACGCCCCCGGCCTCCTCGTCTTGTCCGTGGGCGGTGCGCCATTCGCCGGCAAAGGTCAGCAGGCCGCCGCGCTCGAAATAGCGGCGGCTGAAGGGCTGCAGCGCATGCTCCGTGGTGCGTTCGGACAGGTCGAGGTTCCAGCCGTTCTTCAGGTAGTCGCGCAGCTGGGCCACCAGCACCGAGGCCGGCTGCTCGCTGTTGTCGCGCACGTTGCGGCCGACCCAGCTCACATACAGCTTGTCGCGTGCCGACAGCAGCGCTTCCAGCATCAGGTAGCGATCGTCGTCGCGGCGCGAGCGGTCGCCCGGGCGCGCCATGCCGGGCAGCGCCAGCAGGTCGAAGTCGGCCTGGCTGGTGCGGCGCGGAAAATCACCGTCGTTCATGCCGAGCAGGCACACCACGCGAAATGGCACGGCGCGCATCGGCATCAGCGTGCAGAAGGTCACGCCGCCGGAGACGAACTGGTGGTTCAGGGTCGGCTGGTCGAGCTGGCTCAGCCAGGCTTCGCGCATCACGCTAAGGGGCACCGGCTCGCCGAATTCCGCGCTGTCGCAGGTCTCGAGCCAGCACTGCAGCGCTTCGTTCAGCTGCGCCAGGGTCAGGCGGTCTTTCTCGTCGCCGGCATGGAAGAAGGCCGCAAGGAGCGCGCGTGCCGCCTCGCCCCACTCGCCCGGGGTGCGCGACTGCACCAGCTCGGCGCGCCAATGCAGGAGGTTCTCGATGAACTGGGCCAGCGAGCCCGCCAGCGCGGCATCCAGGCCGCCCACTTCGGCATAGGGCTCGATGTCGCCGAAGCTCCTGCCTGCGCCGCTCGCGTAACCGAGCAGCATGCGGCGCACGCCGAAGATCCAGGCGTTCTGCTCGCCCACGGACGCCAGGCCCAGCCCGGCGCGGTGCTCGCGGTCCAGGCCCCAGCGCACGCCCGAGCCCTCGATCCAGCGGCCCAGGATCGGCAGGTCGTCGGCATCCAGGCCGAAGCGCCCGGCCACCGCCGGGACGTCGAGCAGGTCGCGCACCTCGCTCTGTCGGCAGCGCTGCTGCGGCAGGCGCAGCAGCCATTCGAGCGCCACCAGCAGCGGATTCACGCTGCGGTCGCGCACGTCGCCTATCTCGAAGGGAATGTGGCGCGGGTCCTTGCTTCGGTGCTGCTCGAACACGGCGTGGATCGCGGCCGAGAACACGTCGATGTCGGGCACCATCACCACCACGTCGCGCGGACGCAGGCTCGGGTCCTGGGCGAACCAGGACAGCAGCTGGTCGTGCAGCACCTCGACTTCGCGCTGGACGCTGTGGGTGATGTGGAATTCGATCGAGCGGTCGTCGCGCGGCGGGGCGGTCTGCGGATGCTCGTCGGGCGGCAGCAGGTCGCGCACCGCTGCCTGCGCCTGCTGCAGCAAGGTCTCGCCTGCGGATTCGTCGAACAGGTCGACCCGCAGGTTCTCGTAGCGGCTGCCTTCGCCCTGGTCGAACTCGTCGAGCATGCGCACGAAATCGCGCCCCTGGCGGCCCCAGCTCGCTAGCAGCGGGTGGCTGTGCATGTGCAGTTCCTCGACCGGCACGCTGGCGAGCTCGATGCCGCCGCGCGGCTGCTGGCGCCGGCGCGCCGCCTTGAGCAGCTCGCGTCCCTCGATGATGTCGCCCCAGTAGAAACGGCAGGGATTGGGCACCGCGAACAGCACCTGGGTATGGCGCGACAGCGCGGCGATGGCCTGCAGGGTCTGGTAAGGCAGGGTCGACATGCCGAACAGGATCACGCGGCGCGGCAGGCGCGACACGGGCTCGCGCCCGGATTCGATGGCGGACACGAATTGCTGGTGGATGCTGGCACGACCCGTAACGCGCTGGGCCAAGGGCAGGCTGGCGTGGATTTCGCGCCACAGGCAGGCCTGCCACTTCAGGTCGGGACCGAGCGGCAGCGGGTCGCCCACGGCGCGGCGCAACTGGTCGCGCCCGGCTTCCCAGTCGGCCAGCCAGTCGGCGCGGTAGACCTGGTACTGGTCGTACAGGTCGGCCAGGCGCTCGGCCAGCTGCAGGCGGCGCTCGGGGCAGCCGTCGCCCAGGAATTGTTTCAGCGGCGCATAGCTGGCGTCTTCCACCAGCGCGGGCAACAGGCGCATCAGGCGCCAGGTGAGCGGGTCCTTGTCGAAGGGCGCGCGGGTGGGCACGCGCTCGCGCCCCAGCATGCCGCGGTAGGCTTCCCACAGGAAGCGCGCCGGCAGCGCCACGCGGGTGGCGGCGCACACGCCCATTTCCTCGGCCAGCGCGATCTTGAGCCACTCGGCCACCCCGTTCGACTGCACCAGGATGGTCTCCTGCTCGAGCGGTCCCAGCGGGTGCGCGCGCAGCCAGTCGAACATGGCGCTGCGCAGCAATTCCATCTGGTTGCCGTGCAAAATCAACAAGCCGGGGGTGATCGGGGAGGACATCGGAATGCTTGGGTTGCTCAAGGGGCAAAGTCTACCCGGTTTGACCGTTTCACGAAAGGCTAGACTCGGCTCCTTAGCCTTCTAACAATGTCCAAAAAGACAGCGTCAGGCCCGGTCTCGGGCGCGCACGCCAAGGCGGCCGGCGATCTCGCGCTCGACGCGCGCCAGCTGGGCGCGCAGGCGCGCCGCCAGCGCCCTGGCCTGGGCCGGAC
>NZ_DKJX01000105.1:0-30687 GCF_002454935.1 Massilia sp. UBA6681 | reverse complement strand
CGCGCGCCGCGAAAGCTCCCGCCCAGGCGCACCGTCTCGCCGTCGATCACGGCGACGTGGCGTCCGCCCGCGCGCGGCGCGATCAGGACCGATTGCAGGCGCGGCAGGCCGTCGGCGCCGTCCGGCCGGCTGGCATCCAGCGCGGCCGGCGGACGGGTCGGGTCGGCCAGGGCTTGCGCGGCAGCCGGCAGGCTGGCCAGCAGGCTTGCCAGGCTCAAGGCGAGGGTCAGTTTTTTCACAGCTTCATCCATTTGCGGTCCAGACTCAGGGTATACAGCGTGAGCGTCAGTCGCGCGGCCGGGTACGCTTCCACGTCGAGCTGCGCCCTGCCCCAGAACAGGCGGGTGGGCATCGCTTCGAGCGCGCTCATGTAATCGACCATGTCGAGGTAACTGCCGCGCACGGTGACTTCGACGCCGTGGCGGTACAGCAGTGTCGGGGCGGGTCCCTGGCCGGGCGCCGCGTCGCTGCCTTCGGCGGCGGGCGCGCCGGCCGGCGGCGCCGGCGTGACGCCCGCCTGTGCGCCAAGAGACGACATCGATTCGACCGGCAAGGTGCGCATCGACACCAGCTTCAGGCGCGCGTTGGCGCGCAGGATGGTATCGACCAGCGGCGCCATGCGCTCGGGCGGCACCAGGCCGTGCTCCATCGCCAGCAGCGAGTCGCCCAGCACGGCGGTTTCCTGCTGGATGGCCTGCAGTTGCTTGCGCGCCGGCGCATCCGGATCCACCTGGAAGGCCTGGACCCTGGCGGCGATTTCGCCGTCCATGCCGGCCAGGTTGTTCTGCTGCTGGCTGATCTGCTCGCGCAGCAGGTCCTGCTCGCGGTAGATCGGTCCGAGCACCGCGCTGTGGCCGATGAACACGATCACCGCGGCGACGGCTGCAAACAGCAGGCCGCGTTCACGCAGCGTGAGCGCGTCGATGCGCGCCATCAGTGCGATCAGGCGCGCCTTCATTTGCGCGGCTCCTCGGGCACCGACTGCAAGCTGAACTCCACCCAGGGCGCGGGGCTGGCGACCGGCTTGCCGTCGGCATCGGCGGTGTTCACGGGCGCCGGCTGGCTGATCGACAGGCTGGCGAAGGATTTACCCTGCATCAGCGGTTCGCCGGTCAGGCGCGCCAGGTAGCCGGGGACCGTGGCCGGGTCCGTGGTGCGGCCGCGGATCCCGATGTCCCTGCCGCCGCTAGAAACGCTCACGCCGGTCAGCCACAGGCCGGCGACGCTCTGGCGCGCCAGGGCCTTGAAGTAGCCGGCATAGCCGGTCGTGTCGCCCAGCTCGCCGCGCTCGATCACGCGCGAGATGTTGCGCAGCGCGGCCAGTTGGGCCTGGGCTTCGGCGATCTCGGCATCGAGGTCCTTGTTCTTCTGGCGCGGCGCGAAGTCCAGGTTCACGCTGGCCAGGCGCGCCTGCTTGCGCTCCAGCTGCAGGGCGCCGGCGCCGGCCTGCGCCTCGAGGCTGGCGGTCTGCATCCGGCCATAGACGGCCAGTGCGGCAATGCCGCCCACCAGCACCAGCAGCGACAGCGCCATGGTGGCCGCGGTAAAGACCTGCTTTTGCGGCTGGAACGCCGGGTTGAACAGGTTGATCTGCTGGGTCATGGCGCCGCCTCCGTGCGCAGCGCGGCGCCCAGCGGGACCAGGAAGCGCCCCTGCACGGCCTGGTCCTGCAGCTCGGGCGTGCGCCCCAGGTCGAACACCGAGGCCAGGTCGAGGGTCTCGACCGGGGTGTACAGGTTGCTCGACAGGTACTCGTCCAGGCCGTTCACCTTGCTGGGCCCGAGCACCAGCTTGGCAATGCTGATGAAGGAATACTGGCGCTCGAAGTTGTCGAGCGAGCGCTGCAGCTCGAGGGTGATGCGGTCGAAGCTGGCGTGCTTGCGCTCGTGGTCGGGCTCGAGCAGCTGGTCGAGCGTGACGTCGATACGGCGCGACAGGTAAAGCTCGCCACGCCAGGTCACGGTCAGGAGGCCGCCCTCGGCGCCGAACGAGAGCATGGCCACGCCGCGGTTTTCGGGCGCGATCAGTGCCGAGATATTGCGCTGTGCCATTTCCGGGATGTCGATGACTTCCAGCCCGATTTTCGCGTCCAGGAACAATTGCTGGCGCGGCTTGATGACGGTATTGCGCGCCGCCACCACGAACACCGACTGCTGGGCGCGCACCTGGCCGGCGTCGACCGGAATGTCGAGCACGTCGACGGTGGCCTCAACCACCGGAAAATCGAGGATGTCCTTCAGGCGCCAGCGCACCGCGGTCTTGAGCTCTTCGCGCGGCACGTTCGGCGCCTCGAGGTTGATGAGCTGGTATTCGCCCGGCCCGAGCAGGGTCAGGCAGCGGTAGGCATGGGCCTGGCCTTCGCGCGCGGCCTTTTCCAGCACGGCCGCATCCGGCTTGCCCGGCAAGAAATGCGCAAAGCGCACGGAAGGCATGCCTTCCGCGACCGGCTTGACGCTGGCCGCGGCCACGCCATCGGCCAGGACGGCGATGGTCAGCCAGCCATCTTTCTTCTTTGCTCTCTTAAGAAAACGCATGCACGGGATCGCGGAAATAATTCGTTACAGCAAAAACTTGATTATATTCAAGCCGAGCCATCCTTGATCACAATAAAACGCCTAACAGCAAAAATATGCGGATCTCGAGGTGATTTGCCACGCTTTTTTGACAGCATTCGATGCAGGATTCGAGGACTGGACGCGTAATAACGCCGTCCCCGTGCTATTGGTCGACTCCGGCGCGAAAGCTGATCGAAGGGAGCGGAAATGAATGACGGGTTTTGCATTCTGGCCGAATCGACCGGTCCTGCAAATCGGGAGCTGGAGGACCATCCCGGCGGCTACCGGGATGGCGGAGCATGACGGCAGCCGGGACGGCCGGATTAGCTGCAGATGAACTTGTTGGCAGTCGTGTCCATATTGTCGGTGAAGGTCGGGGCCGTGTTGGCCGTTGCTGGCGGCGTGTACGTCACCGAGCACTTGCCGGCGTTGGCCGCAGTAACGCCTTTTGGCGACACGGTCAGCCCGGTGCCCCCGAAAGTAAAGGTGTAATCGGTTTCACTGAGGCCGGCGGCAGCGGCGAAAGCGCGCGCCTGGGTCTGGTTATTGGTCTGGGGATAACCGTTAATCAGCGTGACGGAGGTGCCTTCCATGTCGATGGTGCCAGTCGTCACATTAGCCACAAGTGCTTTCGCATGGACCATCGACGCTGCCGAGGTTAAGGAACCTTTGGCGGCCTTCAGGCTGGCAACACGGGCGTCACCGCCCAGGTCGGCGAATTTCGGCAGCGCAGTCGCAGCCAGGATGCCCAAGATAACGATCACGACGATCAGTTCAATGAGGGTGAAGCCGCCTTGCGCGCTCTTGCTGGAATACTTGTTCATGTGATTCTCTCCGTTGAAGGTGTGCGGGTAAGCCCGCGGTCTTGATTTATTTGAGCCTGGCGCCGACTTCGTCGATGACCAGTGTCCCATGCTTATTGTTCCGCCCGCTTTCGGCCGGATGATACGAACTGGATAATTCTACCTTGAACTTAAGCAATTTAGATGTCTTAGAAGAAAAAGTGTCGCTACTAAGCACGTAATTCACGGTCCGATCCGCCCGGTCGAAGAACCAGGCTCCACGCCGCAACATCTCTGGCCTGGGCGAGTAGTATTCGCCGACGTAATTGGCTGGCTGCCTGAGCAACCAACTCATCGGATTTTCTTGCAATAGTTTTAATGCCGCATCCTTGCCGGCCGCCGTGAGCAGCTGGGCCTCGCGCGCCGCCAGCGCCGTGCGCAGCGCGCCCACCATGTGGTAGGCGGCGGCACGTTCCGATTGGCCGCGCCATTCGAGCAGGCGGCCCAGCAGGACCGCGGCCAGCACGCCCACCACGACGATGCAGACCGCGAACTCGAAGCGGGTCGCTCCGCGGTAGCGAGCCGGTCCCATCAAGTCCCCCCGTGCAGCGCCGCCTTGCCCAGGTCCCAGATGGGCAGGAAGATGCCCAGCGCCAGCACCAGCACCATCACCCCCAGGAAGGTGATCAGGATCGGTTCGATCTGGCTCGACAGGGTCTTCAGCTCGTAATCCACCTCGCGCTCGTACATCTGCGCGATCTCGTCCATCAGGTCGTCGAGCGAGCCGGATTCCTCACCCACGGCGATCATCTGCAGCACGATCGGGGTGAACACATTGGCGGCGATCGAGGTGCGCAGGATGCTCTCGCCGCGCTCGACGCCGTCGCGCATCCCCTCGATGCGCGAGCTGAGGTAGGCGTTGTCGGCGGTCTGCGCGACCACCGTCAGGGCCTGCACGATCGGCACCCCGCTGCGGGTCGACAGTGCGAAGCTGCGGGCGAAGCGCGCCATGGTCGCCTTGTGGATGATCTTGCCGGCGATCGGCAGGCGCAGCTTGTGCTTGTCCCAGGCCAGACGCCCCTTCGGCGTGGCCACCCAGGCCTTGAACCCGAACACGGCGCCGCCCAGCATGGCCGCCATGGCGGGCCAGTAGGCAACCGTGAAATTCGACGTCGACAGCAGGATCCGCGTCATCAAGGGCAGCTCGGCATTGAAGGACTTGAACACCGCCGCGAACTGCGGGATCACGAACACGTTGACGATCACCATCGCGATCGCCATCGCGATCACGACGAAGGTCGGGTAGCGCATCGCGGTCTTGACGCGCTCGCGCATGTCGCGGTCGAACTCGAGGTGGTCGAACAGTCGCAGGAAAACTTCTTCCAGGCGGCCGGTCATCTCGCCCACCCGCACCATCGACAGGTAGAAGGTGTTGAAGACCTTCGGGTGGCGCGTCATCGCGCTTGAGAGTTCGCGGCCCGAATCGAGCGACTCGCGCAGGTCCTTGATCACGCGGCCGAAGGATTTGTTGATGCTTGACTCCTGCAGGCCCGCCAGGCCGCGCATGATCGGCACGCCGGACTTGAGCAGCGTATAGATCTGGCGGCTGAACAGCTGCACGTCCATCGAGGTGACCTTCTTTTCCTGCAGGCGCGCCAGCCAGCCTTCGCCGCCGTCCTTCGAGGCCGGTCCCTTGCGGCTGGGGTTGATCTCGATGGGCGTGGCGCCGCTGCCGAACAGCTGGTCGGCAACCGCGCCGCTGTCGGCGCCCTCGAGGATGCCCTGCAGTAGTTCGCCGGCGGCGTTGCGCGCCTTGTAGGAAAAATAAGGCATCAGTCTTCGTACTGGTTACTGATGCGCATCGCTTCGGCGATGGTGCTCCTGCCCTGCACCGCCAGGCTCACGCCATGGCGGCGCAGCGTTTCGCCGCCCATCTCGGCATGCGCCACCTTCAGGAAGTGCGAGGGGTCCGGGTGGTTGGCGGCCTCGGTGACGGCGCGCGTCATCTCGAGCAGTTCATAGACGCCGGTACGGCCACGAAAACCCGTGCCGTTGCAGTGCGAGCAGCCCTTGCCGTGGAAGAAGGGCGTCGTTTCGGCGCGTTCGCCCAGTTCCGCGCGCAGCCAGTTGGCTTCCAGGGGCGTCGGCTGGTAAGGCGTGGAGCAGCTTTCGCAGATCACGCGCACCAGGCGCTGGGCCAGCACCGCCTGCAGCGAACCGCCCACCATGTAGCGCGGCACGCCCATGTCCATCAGGCGCAGCGGAGTCGAGGCGGCGTCGTTGGTGTGCAGCGTCGACAGCACCAGGTGGCCGGTCATGGCCGCGCGCAGGCCGATCTGGGCGGTCTCCTGGTCGCGCATCTCGCCGACCAGCACGATGTCCGGGTCCTGGCGCAGCGCCGAGCGCAGCACGCGCGCGAAGGAGAGCTCGATCTTGTCGTTGACCTGGACCTGGTTCACGCCCTTCAGGCGGTATTCGACCGGGTCCTCGACCGTGATGAGTTTTTTCTCCACCGAGTTCAGCTCGGACAGCGCGCTGTACAGGGTGGTGGTCTTGCCGCTGCCGGTGGGGCCGGTGACCAGGACCAGGCCGTTGGGACGCTGCACCAGCGCGCGGAAGCGCTCCACGATGCGCGCCGGCATGCCGATCGCGTCCAGGCGCAGCGTGGTGCCGCCCTGGTTCAGCAGTCGCATGACGACCGACTCGCCGTACTGGGTCGGCATGGTCGAGATACGCACGTCGATGCGCTGGTTGCGCACCTTGACCGCGAAGCGGCCGTCCTGCGGCAGGCGCTTTTCCGAGATGTCGAGGTCGGCCATGAGCTTGAGGCGCAGCGCCAGCGGCGTGGCCACCTTGAGGTCGGCCTCGGTCTGCAGGTGCAGCACGCCGTCGATGCGGAAACGGATCTGCAGGCGCCCGTCCTGCGGCTCGATGTGGATGTCCGAGGCGCGCACCTGGGCCGCGTCGTCGAACACCGACTGCAGCAGCTTGACGATCGGCGCTTCTTCCAGCCCCGGGTTGGCGGCCAGAGCGCCGAAGTCGATCGAAGTGTCGCCCAGGTCCTGCTCGACCTCGCGCGCCAGGCCGGTGATCTCGCCGGTGCGGCGGTAGATGCGGTCGATCGCGCCCAGCACCTCGGTCTCGTTGACCACCGCCAGCTCGACGGTCTTCTTCAGCAGGCGCGCGATCTCGTCATAGGCGAACAGGTCGGTCGGGTCGGACACGCCCACCAGCAGGGTCTCGCGGCGGTCTTCCAGCACCAGGGCGCGGAAACGGCGCGCGGCGGTTTCCGGCAGCAGGCGCACCAGCTCGGCGTTGATGTTGTAGAACTTGAGGTTGATGTAGGGGATGTTCAGCTGGCGCGCCAGCGCGCCCGAGATCTGGTCTTCGGTGACGAAGCCGCTCTCGACGAACACGCGGCCGAGCTTGCGCCCGGTGCGCTTCTGGTCCGCGAGCGCCTGCTCGAGCTGCTCTTCCGACAGCAGTTTCTGCTGGATCAGCACCTCGCCGAGGCGAATTTTTTCCGGCCTTGCCATGACATCCCTTGTTGTTATTGCTTGCGATGAATATTTTATGCCAGAACCTGTAGGAATTGACCTACGAAATGAACGCGCGGCATGCAAAGTGTCGCCCTTTCGCCTTGATGAAATGGCATCGCGTGTAAGATGGCCAGAAAAAACGACGAGGAAGCCCATGGAACACCCCCCCAGCTTGCGCCGCCGCGTCTACCTGATGCGTCACGGCAGCGTTACCTATTTCGACGAGACCGGCAAACCCTTCCTTCCCGAGACCGTGGCGCTGAACCCGGCCGGCCAGGCCCAGGCCGATGCCGCCGGCCTGGCCTTCCGCGAGGCCGGCGTGCGCTTCGACCGCGTCATCACCTCAGGCCTGCCGCGCACCAATGAGACGGCGCAGCGGGTGCTGGCGGCGAGCGGGCAGGAGATCGCGCTGGACGTGTGGCCGGAACTGCACGAGATCCGCGGCGGTCGCCTGTCCGCCATCCCGACGCAGGAACTGCGGCGCGCGTTTACCGGCGCCTTCGAGGGCGTGGTCGATCAAGAGCAGCGCTTCCTCGGCGGCGAATCGGTCGGCCAGATGATGGACCGGGTCCATCCGGCGATCGCTCGCCTGCGCGCGCAGGACGACTGGGACACCGTGCTGCTGGTGCTGCACGGGGGCGTCAATTGCGCCATCCTGTCGCTGGCCCTGACCGGGCAGCGCCTGTTCCTGGGCGGCCTGTCGCAGGCTGCCGGCTGCATCAATGCGCTCGACGTCGGCGAGGACGCTGCCGACTGGGTGGTCCGCTTCGTGAACTACGTTCCCCCCGGCCCGCTGCAGCCGGAAGCGCGTGCGACCACCATGGAACAGCTATTCGAGCAGTACCGCAAAGGCCGCTGAAGCTTTTTACCCGCAAAAAAAAGCACGCCCGTGCGCATTCATGCCGAACTCGGGCTAGAATGCAGAACAAAACACAGTCATGGAGACGCGATGTACGAGGAAATGATGGGCACCAAGCCCGTGTCCGAACGCCAGCGCTTCGACGTCGAGGCCCTCGGCGCCTGGCTCGAGGCGCATGTCGACGGCTATCCCGGCGGCAGCCTGGCGGTCGAACAGTTCAAGGGCGGCCAGTCCAACCCCACCTTCCGGCTCGAAGCTGGCGGCCAGCGCTACGTGCTGCGCACCAAGCCCGGCCCGGCCGCCAAGCTGCTGCCCTCGGCCCATGCGATCGACCGCGAGTTCCGCGTGATGCGCGCCCTGCACGGCGCCGGCTTCCCGGTCCCGCGCCAGTACGCGCTGTGCCTGGACGAAGCCATCATCGGGCGCGCCTTCTATGTGATGGAATGCGTCGAGGGGCGCGTGTTGTGGGACCAGTCGCTGCCCGGCATGTCGCCAGCAGAACGGGCCGCCATCTACGACGAGCAGAACCGCGTGATCGCCCAATTGCACACGGTTGACTACGCGAGCATCGGCCTGGGCGACTACGGCAAGCCGGGCAATTATTTCGCACGCCAGATCGAGCGCTGGACAAAACAGTACCAGGCCTCGGTCACGGAGCCGATCGAGGCCATGGAGCGCCTGATCGAATGGCTGCCGCAGCACATCCCGCCGGGTGACGACACCAGCATCGTGCACGGCGACTACCGCCTCGACAACATGATCTTCCACCCGACCGAACCGCGCATCCTCGCGGTGCTCGACTGGGAGCTGTCCACCCTAGGCCATCCGCTGGCCGATTTTTCCTACCACTGCATGAGTTGGCACATTCCGCCGGGGCGCTTCCGCGGCATCGCGGGCCTGGACCTGGAAGCGCTCGGCATTCCCTCGCTGGAGGCCTACGTGGCGCGCTACTGCGAACGCACCGGCAAGACCCTGCGCGCCGAGGACTTCGATTTCTACCTGGCCTACAACATGTTCCGCCTGGCCGGCATCATGCAGGGCATCATGAAGCGCTACGTGGACGGCACCGCGTCCAGTGCGCAGGCCCTCGAGAACGGCAAGGCGGCGCGGCCGATGGCCGAGATGGCGTGGCAGTTCGCGAGCCGCAGCCGCTGATCCAACGAGACAAGGACAAGCCATGGACTTCGCCTATTCCGAGCGCTGCAGGGAACTGCAGGCGCGCCTGCTCGCCTTCATGGACGAGCACATCTATCCCAATGAACGCGCGTTCAACGAAGAGATCGCGGCCAATGCCCGCGATCGGGGCACACGCTGGCTGCCCCTCGACCTGATCGAGCGCCTCAAGCCGCTGGCACGCGAGGCCGGGCTGTGGAATCTGTTCCTGCCGCGGTCGACGCGTGCGCCCGGGGGCCTGTCGAACCTCGATTACGCGCCGCTGTGCGAGATCATGGGCCGCGTGCCCTGGGCCCCGGAAGTATTCAACTGCTCGGCGCCCGACACCGGCAACATGGAAACGCTGGAGCGCTACGCGCCTGAAGACATCAAGCGCCGGTGGCTGGAACCGCTGCTGCGCGGCGAGATCCGCTCGGCCTTCGCCATGACCGAACCGGGCGTGGCCTCGTCGGACGCGACCAACATCGCCACCCGGATCGAACGCAGCGGCGACGACTACCTGATCAACGGCCACAAGTGGTGGATCTCGGGCGCCGGCGACCCGCGCTGCAAGGTCTTCATCGTGATGGGCAAGACCGATCCGAGCGCACCCCGCCACCAGCAGCAGTCGATGATCGTGGTCCCGGCCGACACGCCGGGCATCACCATCCTGCGCCCGCTGCCGGTGTTCGGCTACGACGACGCGCCGCACGGTCACTGCGAGATCCTGTTCGAGAACGTGCGCGTCCCGGGCACGAACATGCTGCTGGGCGAAGGTCGCGGCTTCGAGATCGCCCAGGGCCGCCTGGGACCGGGCCGCATCCACCACTGCATGCGCGCCATCGGCGTGGCCGAACGCGCGCTGGAGCTGATGTGCAGGCGCCTGGAAACCCGCGTGGCCTTCGGGCGCAAGCTCTCCGACCAGGGTGTCTGGCGCGAGCGCATCGCGGAAAGCCGCATCCGGATCGACACCGCGCGCCTCTTGACGCTGAAGGCGGCCTACATGATGGATACGGTCGGCAACAAGGTGGCCCAGGCGGAGATCGCGATGATCAAGGTGCTGGCGCCGACCGTGGCCCAGGATGTGCTGGACTGGGCGATCCAGGCCCATGGCGCGGCCGGCGTGTCGGACGAGTTCCCGCTGGCCTACCAGTGGGCGGCGAACCGGACCTTACGCCTGGCCGACGGGCCGGACGAGGTGCACCGCAATGCGGTGGCCAAGCTGGAGCTGGCGAAGTACACGGCGCGATGATGCCAGGATGGCCGGCCATGCCGGCCATTTCGTGCAAGCTCAGGCGTAGGCGCGAATCAGGAACTCGGCGACGCAGACCGGCTTGGCGCCCTGCCCGTCGGGTTCGACCGCCACGTTCCACGTCAGCTGCACCCCGCCCTCGATCGGATCGCAGGCCGCCAGCAGCCACCTGCCCCGCACCCGGCTCCCGCTCGGGAGCGGCGCCGGAAAGCGCACCCGGTTCAGCCCGTAGTTGAGCCCCATGCGCATGCCCTCGATCGCCAGCGCGCTTTCCAGCATCGCGGGCAGCAGCGACAGCGTCAGGAAGCCGTGCGCCACCGGTGCGCCGAAGGGCGACTCGCGGGCGCAACGCTCGCGATCGACGTGGATCCATTGGCGGTCTTCGGTGGCCTCGGCAAAGGCCTTGATGCGCTCCTGGCCGACCTCGAACCAGTGCGAGACGGCGACCTCGCTCCCCACCAGCTGCGGCAGCTGCGCGAACGCAATCGTCCTAGGCATCGTCCCCTCCCCGGGGACGGCGCGCGAACATGCCCATGCCTTCGATGGTGCAGATCTCCTCGCCGTGCTGGTTGGTGGCGGTCCACTTCGACCAGACCACGCCGCGGTCCGGCTTCGAGTTCGACGCCTTGACCTGGGTGGTGAGGTAGCGCACCCTGATCGTGTCGCCCGCGCGCAGGGGACGCAGCCAGCGCACCCCGTCCAGGCCCGGCGAGCCCATGCTCGAGCTTGACGCCATCAGGCCGTCGACGACCATCCGCATCATCAGGCTGCAGGTGTGCCAGCCGCTGGCGATCACGCCGCCGTAGATCGACGCTTGGGCCGCGTCGCGGTCGACATGGAAGGGCTGCGGATCGAACTGCCGGGCAAAGGCGACGATCTCTTCCTCGCTGACGCTGCGCTCGCCGAGATCGATCTCCTGGCCGGGATGAAAATCTTCGAAATACCATTGACGCGCCATGTGTCCTCCTTACGCGGCTTGCTGGAAGCCCGGCTGCGCCATGAAGCGCGCCAGGTGGTGGTCGCGGTCGCCCAGGGTCAGCTCGATCATCGACAGGCGCTTGAAGTAGTGCGCGGCCGCCAGTTCGTCGGTCACGCCCATGCCGCCATGCAGCTGCACCGCCTGCTGTCCGATGAAGCGGGCCGCCTGGCCGACGCGGTACTTGGCCGCCGACACCACGCGGCGGCGCTCGCCGGCGTCGAGGCCGTCCAGGGTCACGACCGCCAGCAGCGCCATCGAGCGCGCCTGCTCCAGGTGGATGACCATGTCCGCCATGCGATGCTGCAGCGCCTGGAACTTGCCGATCGGGACGCCGAACTGCTGGCGCGTCTTGAGGTAGTCCAGCGTGGCCTCGAATAGCGCTTCCATCGCGCCCAGCGCCTCGGCGCACAGCAGGCCGGCGCCGTAGTCCGCAGCCGCTTCCAGGATGTCCCAGCCGGCCCCTGGCGTGCCGATCACGGCGTCCGGCCCCAGCTGCACGCGGTCCAGGCGCAGGTTTGCCGCGCGCTGGCCGTCGAGCGTGCGGTAGCCGGTCAGCTGCACGCCAGGCGCATCTGCCGGCAGCGCGAACAGGGTGATGCCTGCCTCGTCGCGCTGGCTGCCGGCGCTACGTGCCGAGACCACCAGCACGCCGGCCTCGAGGCCATGCACGACCGCCGTCTTCTCGCCATCCAGGCGCCAGCCGCCGTCGATGCCGTGCGCGCGGGTCGCGATGTCGCACAGCTCGTGGCGCGCCTGCCGCTCGCCCAGCGCGCAGGCCAGCTTCAGGCTGCCCTGCGCCACCTGTTCCAGGAGCGGGCCGTGCGCCCCGCCCAGCTTGAGGAACTGGCTGCCCAGCACGGTGGCGAAATACGGCTCCACCAGCAGGCCGCGGCCCAGCTCGCGCATGACCACGAACAGGTCGACCGCGGTGCCGTCGAATCCGCCCTGGGCTTCCGGCACCGGCAGCGCCGTCATGCCCAGCTCGGCCAGCGTGGCCCAGGCCGCATCGGATGTCCCCTGGCTGGAGGCGACGATGGCGCGGCGCTGCTCGAAACCGTAGTCGCGGCCTATCCAGCGCTTGAGCGCGTCGGCGAACTGGAGCTGCTCTTCCTTGAAGTCGAAATGCATGGTGCTTCTCCTTACAGCCCCAGGATCATCTGGGAGATGATGTTACGCTGGATTTCGTTCGAGCCGCCATAGATGGAGGTCTTGCGGTAATTGAAGTAGTAGGACGCGAGCGGGGCGGCATCGTCGTCGCCCGCGACACTGTGCTCGTGTTCGCCCTCCAGGTAGGCGGGGTCGAAGGGCAAGGCCAGCGGGCCGGCCGCTTCCAGCATCAGCTCGGTGAGGGCCTGCTGGATGTCGGTGCCGCGCACCTTGAGCACCGAGGCCTCGGGTCCCGGGGCCTTGCTGGACTTGGCCAGCACCCGCAGCACGGTCATTTCCAGCGCCATCAGCTCGATCTCCAGGTCCGCGACCTTGGCGCCGAACAGCGGGTCTTCGAGCAGCGGGCGGCCATTCTTCTGCTCGCGGCGCGCCAGGCGCTTGAGGAAGGCCAGTTCGCGCTTGCTGCGGCCGACCGCCGCGATGCCGGTGCGTTCGTGGCCCAGCAGGTACTTGGCGTAGGTCCAGCCGCGGTTTTCCTGGCCGACCAGGTTGGCCGCCGGCACCCGGACGTTGTCGAAGAAGACTTCGTTCACCTCGTGGTCTTCGTCGAGCATGATGATCGGGCGTACCGTAACGCCGGGCGCATGCATGTCGATCAGCAGGAAGGAAATGCCCTCCTGCTTGCGCACGGCTGGGTCGGTGCGGACCAGGCAGAAGATCATGTCGGCGTGCTGGGCCAGCGTGGTCCAGGTCTTCTGGCCATTGACGATGTAGTGCTCGCCCTGCGCATCCACGCCGCGCACGGCCGTGGTCTTGAGCGAGGCCAGGTCGGAACCGGCGCCCGGCTCCGAATAGCCCTGGCACCACCAGTCCTCGCAGGACAGGATGCGAGGGAGGAAATAATCCTTTTGCTCCTGGGAGCCGAAGGCCATGATGACGGGAGCGACCATGTCGATCCCGAAGGGCATCACGCGCGGGGTGCCGGCACGGGCGCACTCTTCCTCGAAGAGATGGCGCTGCACGGGTGTCCAGCCGGGGCCGCCGAACTCGACGGGCCAGCCCGGCGCCACCCAGCCCTGCTCGGCAAGGATCCGGTGCCAGCGGACGAAGTCGTCCTTGCTCAGCCGCAGGTGCTTGAGCACCTTGGCTTGCAGGTCTTTCGGCAAGTGGGAATCGAGGAAGGCGCGGACCTGGTCGCGAAAGGCCAGGTCCTCGTCCGTGTAGTGCAGGTCCATGTCGTCTCCTTGTTATCGCCGCCTTAAAAAGCACGGTCGTTCACAAGGATTGTACCCGACAGTTTTGCTGACTAGTTAGAAATTTGGAAGCATGCAGGACGGACTGCCGCCCTGCATGCGACAGGGTCAGCGGCTGCGGCGGCGGGTGATCGCGCCCGCGCCCATCATGCCCAGCAGCATCAGGGCGATGCTCGAAGGCTCCGGAACTTCGGCCGCCTGGCCTTCCTGGTTGGCGACGTTGCCCAGGCCATTACCCTGGCCGTTGCCGATGCCATTGCCGTTGCCGTTCAGGGCGCCGTTGCCGATGCCGTTGCCGTTGCCGTTGCCGTTGCCGTTGCCGTTGCCGTTGCCGTTGCCGTTGCCGTTGCCGTTGCCGTTGCCGATACCATTCCCGTTGCCATTGCCCGGGAGCTGGCCGGAAGTGCTGTCGTTCATGCCGTTGCCCTGGCCGGCAGGCGGGATGGTGCTCGTGAGACCGCCACCCGTGGCGGGGCCCGGAGCGCTGTTGCCGCCGCCCGAGCTCTGGGTGCCGCCGCCCGTGCTCTGGTTGCCGCCGCCGGTCAAGCCCGGCGCCTTGCTCACGCCATCCGAAATGATGGCGCCATAAGCGTCACCGACCACCGACTTGCCGGTACCCGCGGTGGCGGCCAGGATGCCGTGGCCCGAGGCCAGCAGGTAGTTTGCCTCGATACCGCGCTGGAAGAACAGCTTGGTCTGGCCTTCGACCTGCTGCACGCTGCCGGCGACTTTACCGTACAGGATGTCGGCGAGGCTGGCGTTCGCGGTATGCGACACGCCGGCAACCAGGTTCAGGTTGCCTTGCAGGACACCAGAACCGAGCACGTCGGTACCGTTACCGGTAGTCCAACCGCTGACGACGTTCGACGGCTGCGCAGCCGCGGTGGTGATGGTACCGGCCTGGGCAGTAGCTGCGCCGGCGAGAAGACTGGCGATGACAAGGCGGCGAATTAACATAGCGATAACTCCTGAGTTGATGTGCAATTGTTGTTTTTACAACCGTAGAGTTATCCTACCACAGCTAAAAAAAACTCAGCTTTAAGCCCAGCTCAACAGTGCGCGGGGTATGAATCTGAGAAAAACACTCGAAATTCAGTAGGATTGATCCTACTTGGAGGGTTGGCGGGGGGATGGGTTGGAGCAGTTAACTGTAGGCTTTTGTGCTTTTAAGGCAACTTTGCATCCTAAAGGAAATTGCATGCGAAGCAATTGACGAGGATTTAGCAAAACAAAAGAAAATGGCCAGGCCCTGCAAGCAGGACCGGGCCATGTCACCGGTTCAGGCGGCGCTGTACCGCTCAGTTGCCGTTGCGCGAGACCATGTAAGGCATGGCGCGCGAGGCCAGGCGGGTATCGGTACGCAGCATCCCGACTTCGTCGGCCAGGATGTTGGCGGCTTCCTGCAGCAGGATGTCCTTGGCGTCCTTGGCTGCCTTTTCCGCAGCCAGCTCCGCCTGCAGGTCGCGCTCGTCGTACTGCAGGCCATCGTCCTGGCGCGGCGTGCCGCGCACGGCGGTCACCGCCTTGGCCGGCTTGGTCGGGTTCGGCACCTTGCCGCGCGCTTCCTTGCCGGCCGGGCCTGCCGCCGGCTCGTCGCTGCTGGTGCCGCTCGCGCCGGCCAGGCGTGCTTCGCGCAGCTTGGCGCGGGCATCCTGGGCGTCGCGTTCCTTGCGCCGCACCGTCTCGTTCAGCGAGATCGAGTTCTCCTTGCGGATCTTGAGCACCTCGGCGATGTCTTCCTGCAGGAACTGGAACTCCTTGTCCTTCGCGATACGGGCTTCATGGCGCTTCTGCAGCGGACCGATCAGCTCCTTGAGGTCGCCCGCGGCCGTGTAGCTGGCCGGCTTGATGGCCACCCAGGGCAGCGCGTTGGCATACGAGGACTCGCCGAAGCTTTCCGGGTCGGTCAGCACTGGCAGCTTGATGTCCGGCGTCACGCCGCGCAGCTGGGTGGTGCCGCCGTTGATGCGGAAGAACTGCGCAATGGTCATCTTCAGCTCGCCGTAGCGCACCTTCTCGGCCGGCGAGAAACGGTCCAGGTCGATCAGGGTCTGCACCGTGCCCTTGCCGAAGCTCGGTTCGCCGATCACCAGGCCGCGACCGTAGTCCTGCACTGCGGCGGCGAAGATTTCCGATGCCGAGGCCGAGCCGCGGTTGATCAGGACGCCCATCGGGCCGTCCCAGGCCAGGCCCGGCTGCAGGTCGGACTCGACCTCGACGCGGCCCTGCGCATCGCGCTGCTGGACCACCGGGCCCTTGTCGATGAACAGGCCGGTCAGTTCGATCGCCTCGGTCAGCGAGCCGCCGCCGTTGTTGCGCAGGTCGATCAGGACGTTGTCGACCTTCTCCTTCTTGAGTTCGCCCAGGATGCGGGCCACGTCGCGGGTGGCGCTGCGGTAATCCTTGTCGCCGCGGCGGCGCGCCTCGAAGTCGAGGTAGAAGGTCGGCAGCGAGATCACGCCGATGCGGCGCTTGATGGCGCCTTCCTTGACCTCGATGATCGATTTCTTGGCGGCCTGCTCTTCCATGCTGATCTTCTTGCGCACCATCGACACGCTCACGTGCTTGGCGTCGGGACCGGCGTCGCCGGGCAGGACGTCGAGGCGGACCGTGGTGCCCTTCTCGCCGCGCACCAGCTGCACGACGTCGTCGATGCGCCAGCCGAGCACGTCGGTGAAGGGCTTGTCGCCCTGGGCCACCCCGACGATGCGGTCGCCGACCTTCAGCTTGCCCGACAGCGCGGCCGGGCTGCCCGGCACGATCTCGCGGATGATGGTGTATTCGTCGCGCGTCTGCAGCACGGCGCCGATGCCTTCCAGCGACAGGCGCATCGCGATGTCGAAATTGTCGGCCGAGCGCGGGCCCAGGTAATTGGTGTGCGGCTCGATCGCGGTGGCATACGCGTTCATGAACATCTGGAACACGTCCTCGTTGTTCAACTTGCGCATGCGGGTCATGTAGTTCTCGTAGCGCTTGTCGAGCGTCTCGCGGATGGCTTTTTCGTCCTTGCCGGCGAGCTTCAGGCGCAGCCAGTCGTTCTTGACGCGCTTGCGCCACAGCTCGCGGACTTCGTCTTCGCTCTTGGCCCAGGGCGACTTCTCGCGGTCGAGTTCGATCGATTCGTCGAGGGTGAAGTCGGGGCGGGTCTTGAGCAGCTGGCGCGCGTAGTTCATGCGCTCGTTATAGCGCTGCTGGAACAGGTTGAAGACGGCAAAGGGACCGGTCAGGTCCTCGTTGTTGATGGCGTCGTCCATCTTGGTCCGCAGCGAAGCGAACCGGTCGAGGTCGGCCTGGACGAAGTACAGCTTCTCGCTGTCGAGCCCTTCGAAGTAGTTGTCGAAGATCTTGACCGACATCGCATCGTCGAGCGGCACCGCCTTGTAGTGGTAGCGGCCGAGCACCCGCGATGCCCACAGCGCCGCCTGGGTTTGCTCGGCGAGCGGCTTCATCTGCAGCGTGGCAGCGGCCGACCCGGCACCGGCGCCTGCAGCCTTGGCCGGCACGGCGGCAACGGCCTTTTCCTTTTCGGGCTGGGCCGTCACCACATGGGCGGACATCGCAAAGGCCATCGCGGCCATGAACAGGTGGTGCTTCTTCATTCGTCGTCTCTCCGAAACGGTATTTCATGCCTCGGCGCGACCGGCGGCGGGCCGGTCAATACGCCCTTTGCGGGCCATTCTACAGGAAGCCGGGGGAAGGCAGAGCCAGCGTAAGCGCATTTACGCCCCTTAATTAAGGCTGGCGTAAGCCAGGCATTCATCCTTTGACAAGCTGGAGCAGTTCGTCACGGAAAACCGCGGCGAATCCGGCAAGCAGCAGGACCGGGATCCAGGGCCAGGAACGCGCCGCCAGGCGCCAATCCACTGGAGAAGGCCAGAAGGACAGGAATTGCGGCGCCAGGAGAAACGCCAGCGCGAGGTCGACCGGCTCGAACACCAGGCCGTGCCGGGTACGCCACCAGGCCACGGCGAAGGGCAGCACCAGCACCAGCAGTGGCGCCAGCGCGCTCGGCGCCGCGTTGTACCAGCGCAGGTTGGCGAAGGTGACGGAACCGAGTTCCCAGTTGTGGCCTTTGCCCGGTCCGCCGCCGCGGGGCTTCTTGATGCGTTTGGGAATCACACTCAAGCCGATCGGCTCGGCATTGGTGAGCAGCCCGACCGAGAAGTGCGCCAGCTCGTGGCACAGGGTGCCGGCGGCCGTGAACACGAAGAAGAAGGGATGCGCGCCCGAACCGATCCACAGCAGCAGCGCCAGCGCGGCCGAAGGTAGCAGGTAGAGCAGCAGGTCGAGCGAACCCGCCAGGTTCATGTCAGTGCGAGCCGGAGTAGAAGCAGCGGCCGCAGGCCTGGCGATAGCTTTCGTTGCCGCCGATTGAAACCTGCTCGCCCTCGCGGATGCGGTGGCCTTCGGCATCGACGCGGATGTTCATGGTCGCCTTCTTGCCGCAGGTGCAGATGTTCTTGATTTCCTCGATGTCGTCGGCCAGCGCCAGCAGGTAGGCCGAGCCCGGGAACGGTTCGCCGCGGAAGTCGCTGCGCAGGCCGTAGCAGATCACCGGGATGCCGCGCACCTGGGCAACCTGGTGCAGCTGCTGCACCTGCGCCGTGCTGAGGAACTGGGCTTCATCGACCAGGATGCAGGCGACGGGCGGCGCGCTGGCCAGGAAATCGGTATCGCTGTCGAACAGGTCGACCTGGCGCTGCGGGCCGAGGCGCGAGGTGATCAGGCCGACGCCGTAGCGGTTGTCGATGGCCGCCGTGTAGAGCTTGACCTGCTGGCCCTGCTCTTCGTAATTGTGGGCGACCTGCAGCAGGGCGGTCGATTTGCCGGCGTTCATCGCCGAGTACCTGAAATAGAGTTTTGCCACGGCCCTGCCCTGAAACGAATCGATACGAATATACGAATAATTACCGGATTATAACAAGCAGGACTGTCCCGACACCAGCCTCCGGGCCCGTTCAGCCGGCATGCAGCGTGGCCGGATTGCCGGCCACGCGCCCGCCCGCCGGCACGTCGCGGGTCACCACGCTGCCGGCACCGATCACGGCGTCGTCGCCGATCGTGACGCCCGGCAGGATGATGGCGCCGCCGCCAATCCAGACGTTGCTGCCGATCGTGACCGGCCGGCCGGATTCCAGGCCGCTGCGGCGCTGCTGCGGGTCGAGCGGATGCTCGGCGGTGTAGATCTGGACCGCCGGGCCGATGCGGGTGTCGTCGCCGATGCCGACGCGGGCGACGTCGAGGATGATGCAGTTGAAATTGATGAAGACCCGGTTGCCGATGCGGATGTTCCAGCCATAGTCGCAATGGAAGGGAGGACGCACGATGCTGCCCTCGCCCACCGCGGCGAGGCGCTCGGCCAGCAGGCTGCGCCAGCTAGGCGCCGGCTGGCCCAGCGCCGCATTGTAGCGCGCCAGCCAGGCGCTAGTGAGGGCCTGTTCCGCCACCAGTTCGGGATCGCTGGCGTGGTAGGGCTGGCCCTCCAGCATCTTGTGGCGTTCGCTCATCTTCATGCGCTTCTCCTGCGGATTACTGGCCCGGGTGGTACTTGCGCTCCAGGTGCTTTTCGATGTCTTCCTTGTAGAACAGCACGTCCTTGAACTCGCCGCGGCTGTACATCTCGGCCTGGTCGGCGAAGTGCTTCGAGGCCGGGTTGTTGCTGTTGCCGCCTGCAAGGATACTCTTGGCGCGCACGCGCGGGCCGAATTCCACCACCGCGACGAAGCTGTTGCCGCGGTCGCCGTAGATGCGCCTGGTCTTCTGCTTGGCCACCATGCCGAACGAGGCCAGCGAACCCCAGTTGGCCGAGGCGAAGCCGACCGGCCAGCTCGGCTTGCTGTCGTCGTACTGCTGATCGATGTCGCCGCTGATGCGCTGGAAACGGTTGATCTCGCCCCAGGGGGTCTGCCAGGTGCCGAAGTCGGCAGTGAGCTTGTCGGAGGCCCGCTGCAGCGAGGCCAGGCGCTCGTCCGCGTTCAGTTTGTGCGTGATGAAGTCGACCGTCGGCGTGCCCTCGGCGCGGGCGCGCGGCGCGTGCTGGGCCACCATGTCCTGGCCCCAGTAGATCGCCAGCGAGGTCGGCTTCGAATCGACGCCGAAACGCAGGTCCCAGCCGCGCAGGCTGGCCACCTGGGCCGAAAGAAGCGCCTTGCGCGGGTCGTTCGCTGCCAGGGCGTCGTAATCCTTCAGCAGCTGCGGCACCAGCGGTTCGAAGGCGGTCAGGTGGCTGTCGTAGGCGGCGGCGATCAGGCTGTCGAGGGTGAAGTCCTTGGCGTCCTTGAGCACGCGCTCGGCATGGCGGCCGCGCGCGTTTTCCGGCAGCGACCACATGTAGTCGGGCCAGTCCTGGCGCTTCGGGCTGCTCGCGCCGGAAGCGCTGAACGGCCAGTTGTTGGTGTTCGAGATGTAGCCGCTGGCCGGGTTGAACAGGGTAATGGTTTCCTTGATGGCGTGCAGGCCCTGCCATTCGGTGGCGGGAGTGCTGCCGTCCACCGGGCGGCTCCAGTCGAAGCGCGGGTCGCGTTTCGGGATGAAGTTGCCGTGGAAGTAGGCGATGTTCCCCTTCGCATCCGCGTACACGGTGTTGTTCGAGGAATTGGTGCGCAGCTCCATCGCCTTGTAGAAGGCATCGTAGTCGCGCGCCTTGGTGCGCGTGTACGACTGGGTAAGGGCCTTGAGCGGCTCATCCATCATCCTGACGGCCACCCACTTGCCGCCCTCCTCGCGCACGATCGGGCCGTGGTGGGTGAACCAGGCGGTCACGTTCTTGCTGGCCATGGCGCCGGATGGGGTCCTGTAGGGCAGCGTGATCTGCCTTGCCTGTACCGGGCGCTGTTCACTTCCATACTGATAGAAGTATCTGCCGCCCTTCTCGACCACGGTCTCCAGGTATTCGTCGATGACGTCGCCGCCGCCCGAGGTGTGCATCCAGCCGGCCTTGTCGTTGAAGCCCTGGTAGATGAAGAACTGGCCCCAGGTCACGGCGCCGTAGGCATTCAGGCCCTCTTCGCTGACCATGTGCACTTCGGGGCGGAAGTAGAAGGAGGTGTGCGGGTTGATCAGGAGCAGCGCATTGCCCGTCTTTGACAGCTTGGGGGCGATGGCAAAGCCGTTGGAGCCGCGCGGTTCGGCGTCGAAGGCATTCTCCAGCGCCGCCACTTTTTGCGCCACATTGCGCTTGCCGTAGAAGCGCTCCAGGTCCTTCAGGTCGATCGATTCGATGTCGCCGCCGATGCTGCCTTCGCTGAAGCTCAGCGCCATCCAGGGCTCGAAGCGGGTGATCAGCTTCGGCTTCACTTCCGGGTGCGTGTGCAGGTAGTAGTTCAGGCCGTCGGCGAATGCATTCATCAGCTCCTTCAGCCAGGCCGGGCTGGCCGCGTACTTGGCCTGCATGTCGCTCGGCTGGATATACATTTTCATGCGCAGGTCGCGCCAGACTTCCTTCTCGCCCTCGACCTCGGCCAGGCGGCCCATCGCATTGATGTAGTTGAGTTCGACGCGGTTGAAATCGTCCTCGGCCTGGGCGTACAGCAGGCCGAACACCGCGTCGGCGTCGCTTTTGCCGAACACGTGGGGGATGCCCCACTTGTCGCGCATGATGGTCACCCGCGCCGCCGTCTTTTTCCAGCGCGCCAGCTCGGCGCTGCTTGCGGCCTGTTTCACGGCCGGTGCGGCCGCCGGCGCGGCGAACGCCGGAACGGCCGCGCCGAGGGCACAGGCCAGGATCGTCGGCAGCATGGTGCGGGTGGTGGTCATGCGTGGTCTCCTTGTTATGGTTTTATTGTGTGGCGCCGGCGTGGATCAGGCGCTGCTTAAGCACTTCGTTCTCGGTCAGCAAGGTCGCCACGCGATCCTTCAGCGAAGCGATCTCGGCGCGTGCGGCGGCCAATTCGTCGGCCGGGTCGCTCGGCACGGTCTCCTTCTTCGGGCGCGTCGCCATCTTCTGCTCGCGCACCTGGCGCGCGGCCTGCTGCAGCTCCTTGCGTCCGCCCGCGACGGCCGCCTTCTGCGCCTCCTCCGGCAGCTGCGCCACGTTGGCGGCGGCGTTGATCGAGATGGTGCCGGTGCGCACGGCTTCGCGCAGTTCGGGCGTCGCGGCTTTCTGGATGCGCTCGATCTGGCTGATGGTATTGGCCGACACGCGCGCGGCCTTGGCCACTTCCTCGCGGGTGTTCCAGGGCGGCGGCGGACGCGAATCCATGTCGTCGGCTTCGGGCTTGGGCGGCTCTTTCGCCATCTCTTCCGCCATGCGGGAGGTGACGATCTCTTTCTTCTTGAGCGCCAGCACGCCGCGCTGGAAGTCCGACACGCTGCGGCGCGCCAGGTGGTTGTCGATCATCCACAGCATCACGTCGTCGATCGACGCGAAGTTGTTGTTGTGGACGGTACGGAAAGGGATGCCGTGCTTCTGGCAGATCTCGTAGCGGTTGTGGCCGTCGATCAGGGTGTCGCGCCACAGTACCAGCGCATCGCGGCAACCCTCGGCCAGCAGGCTGCGCTCGAGCGCGGCATATTCGATGTCGGTCAGCGGGTCGACGAAGGCACGCAGTTCGTCATTGATAATGATGTTCAATTCTTGTCCTCTTGCAGCGGCGGCAACGGGTAAAACCGCCGTCCGGCATGCTACACCATCCCGGCGGGACGACCAATGGATGAGTAAGCGGAATCGGTCCGCAGCCTTCTAGCTAAGTTCCCGAAGTATCCACCTTGCATGACATGGCTCAGCTATTACGCTGCGCTGGCGCACTGCCTTGTTATCAAAAAGGTATGTACTGATTATTAAGCTTGCCTAATTAGTCATTGCCGGTTAGCAGCAAGTTTCCGATCGAGCCGTCATTGCGAGGAGTTGGATATGCGAAATCGTTGCGTGCCCCTGTATCGCCGCCTGGCCAGGATTGCCACCGCCTGCCTGTTTGTCGCCCCCGCCCTGGTCGCTTGCGCGACGGGCAGCCCGCCTTCCCGCGCGCCGCAGGAGATCGCGGGCGCGGCTGTCCCTTCCGCGGAAGAGCGGATCGAACGGCTCGACAAGAACGCCATGCAGGCTGCCGTGGCCGACGGCCTCAGCACCGGCCTCGCACTGTCGTCCGGCGCGCTGGAAATGAATCCCCTGGTGCCGACCTCGCCGGTGGGGATCATCGTGCTGACCGGCGCCAAGATCGGGCTGGTGAAGTACGCCGACCGCCTGCCGGAAGACGAGAAGCGGATGCTCATCAAGAGTTCGAGTTCGCTGTGGACGGGCGCCGCCGTCAACAACCTGATGGTCTTGCTGTCCGCGCCCTCGCCGGTCGCGATCGCCGCCGGGCTGGTGGCCGGGGTGCTGTGGTGGCAGCACAGTGCGCGTGTGTATGAACGGGCGGATCGGGAGATTGCGGCGCGCCGCGAAACGCCTGCGCCGCAAGCGTCGCCGCGCCAGGTGGCGGCGGTGTCGGTCGCGCCCTAGTTCACGCATGAACGAAGGGAGCTGGTGCGGGCAGCCGGAATCGAACCGGCACGCCTTACGGCGGCAGATTTTAAGTCTGATGCGTCTACCAATTTCGCCATGCCCGCGCCGGCGGGGATTGTACTACGTGCCGCAGCGACAGTGTTAGTAGTTGAGCTACCCGGTGCGGACACGTCCCGGTCGGCGAACCAAAAAAATGCCGCTGTCCGTCAAGGACAGCGGCAAAGAACTCAGTCAACACTGAGCTGGAGACACGCGGAGAGGTGGAACTATCCACCAGAGAACGTAACCAACATAAGCCCGCTATTCGGACCTACAAGCGCCGGTTTTTCCCGCGTGTTTGTCAGCGTGTTCGCACAAAGCTGCAGCAAAGCATCAATAGATGGACTCGTAGGCTACCGCCAGGCAGACCAGTCCGACGAAGAACAGCAGGCCGTAGACGAAGATGCGCATCGAGGTCGCCAGCTCGGCGACGGCGCGGTCGGCCTTGCTGTTCAGTTTTCCTTTGCGCCGCGCCCCGTTGAGCAGCAGCGAAACGAAGACGAACAGGCTCGCGAGGATCAGGACGATTTTCATGCGGGCCTAGGTGCGGGCAACGACCAGCGCCAGCGCCACCAGCGCCAGGATCGACGACACGCCGGTCGCCACGCTCAGCCACAGCATGCGATTGCGCGCCGCGTCCATCTTGGCGATCAGCTGGGCGTTCTGGTCGGCCATGTTGGCGATGATCTCGGAAGCCTGCAGCATCTGGGTACGCAGCTCGGCCAGGCTCATTTCGTTGCGCTCGACGCGCATGACGAGGGTGCCGAAATAGTCTTCCTGCGGCTCTTCGCCCATCATCGGCTCCGGGGCCATGCCGGCCGCGCCGCCGGACTTGCGCGCCACCGTATCCCACAGTCTGCGCGCACCGGTCGCCACTTGCGGCGCCGCGTTGATCACTTCGCTCCACGGGACGGTCTTCAGGACGCTCCACCAGCCACTTGCCATACAGTTTCTCCTCATGTTCAGTCCAGCCGGGAGCATACCACCCCGCATGGCAAGCACACGAGCTCATCCGATCTCTACCGTGCCGCGCGCGGCGCAGGCCTGCGCTACCATGGAAGCATGTGTGGACGATTTGACCAGAGCCAGACGGCTCGCTACTACGCCGGCGTGTTCGGCTGGACGGACGCGGTCTACGACAGCGAGTCCACCCCTGCCTGGAACGTCTCGCCCGGCAGCTACCGCCCGGTCATGCACTTGCAGGACGGCGAACGCCGCATCGACGACGTGTTCTGGAGCTACCGCGCGCGCTGGGCCGAAGGCAAGCTGCCGATCATGGTCAACGCGCGCATGGACAAGCTCACCAACCGCTACTGGAAGCCGCTGCTCAAGAAGGGCCGGGCGATCGTGCCGGCCGAGGGCTGGTACGAGTGGACTGGCGAAAAGGGCAAGAAGCAGCCCTGGCACATCCACCGCAAGGACCGCGCCCCGCTGTTCCTGCTGGCGCTGGCCAACTTCGGCAGCTTCACGGAGAACCGGGCCGAGGCCGGCTTCGTGCTGGTCACCGATGCCGCCGACGAGGGCATGCTCGACATCCACGACCGCCGCCCGGTGGTGCTGGACGCGGCCGATGCCGAGCTGTGGCTGAACCCGGACCTGTCGCCCGAAGAAGCCCTGGACCTGGCGCGCCGCGCCGCCCTGCCCGCCGACGCCTTCGAATGGTACAAGGTGACCAACGCGGTGAACCGCCCGGGCGCGCAGGACCCGCAGATGGCCCTGCCCCTGGCCGAGTAATTTTTTACCATACGGTAAAAAAACCGCAGGCTCGCAGCGGCAGGCCCTCTATCTCGAAGAACTATCCTCAACGAACTCAACCACTTGCATGAGCTAGATCGAACTTGTACACGCAACCAAAGCTCGGTTCGGAAGGTCTTAAAGACTGGATACCAACTCTGAGGACGTGTTAAATGGGCGAGTACATGCAAGTGCGGGCCATGCTGCAAGAAGGCGAGGCCTATGCGGGACTAATCCTGGGCAAGGAAGAAGATCCTGATTACCACCTGGTGCTGTTGCCGGGCGAGGCGGTCGACGTCAGCTGGCCGAGCGCCGTCGACTGGGCGCGCGGACAGGGCGGCGTGCTGCCGACGCGACGCGAACTGGCGCTGCTGTTCGCCAACCAGCGCGAAGCCTTCGAGCGCAACTGGTACTGGTCGAGCGAACCGCACGAAACGCGCACCCAGCTGGTCTGGGGGCAAAACTTTGCCAGCGGCATCCAGACCATCTACGGCCGCCCCTACCGCGGCCACGCGCGCGCGATCAGGCGCATTGCCGTGCCCTGAACGCCGGCACGGCGGCCGGACCACAGCCTGGCAGGCGCCCCGTTGCGAACGGGGCGGCGCCTGCCATCAACGTTCGGGAACGTTCGCGCGGCCGATCGGCTGTTCGATATTGGCCAGGAACCAGCTGGTGGCCGCCATCACCGCCACGTGGCGGCGCAGGTGGTCGGGGTCGACCTTGTCCAGCGTATCGGCCGGGGTGTGGTGGTAGTCGAAATAGCTGGACGTGTCGATCAGCGGCGCGAAGCTCGGCACGCCGGTACGTTCCAGGAAGGACAGGTCGCCCGTCAAGAGCGCGTCTTCGCGGCGGAAGATGCCTGCGCCGATCGGCTGCAGCGCCGCCTGCAGCGGCGCGAACAGCTTGCTCGAGCTCGCCGGCACGCTGGCGCGCAGGCCGAAGGGGCGGCCGGCGCCATTGTCGCTCTCGATCGCGCCGATGTGCTTCTCGGTGTTGGCCTGCTCGGCGGCCGTGTAGGCGCGCGCACCGCGCATCCCGTTCTCCTCGTTCATCCAGGCGATCACGCGGATGGTCCTGCGTGGGCGGAAGTCGAGCTTCTTCAGGGTGTCGAGCACAGCCATCGCACTGGCGACGCCGGCCGCATCGTCATGCGCGCCCGGAGAGAGGTCCCAGGAATCCAGGTGGCCCGACACGATCACGATCTCGTCCGGCTTTTCAAGACCCGGCAAGTCGGCGATCACATTGAAACTGTCGGCGTCCGGCAGGGTCCTGGGCGTGAGCACCAGCTTCATGCTGAGCGGGCCGCGCTTGGCCAGGCGCCCCATCAGCATGGCGTCCTCGGCCGTCACGGCCGCGGCCGGAATGCGTGCATTGTCCTGCAGCGCGGTCGAGCCGGTATGCGGCAGGCGGTAATTGGCGCCGCCCACCGAGCGCACCAGCGCCGCCACCGCGCCCAGCTCGGCCGCCATCGGCGGGCCGCTGCGCCGAAAAGCCGATGCCTGGCCATAGGCCTGGCCGGCCAGGCCGCGGTCGGCCTGATGCTGGTCGAAGCTGGCGTCGAACAGCACGATCTTGCCCTTCACTTCGGCGCTGCGCGCTTTCAGCTCGTCGAAGCTCTTCACCACCATCACGGGCGCGATCAAGCCGCTGGCCGGGGTCGCGCCGGAGCCGCCCAGTGCGGTCAGCACCACGCGTTGGGTGATGCCCTGCGGGCGGCCGGCGTACTCGACGATCTCCCCGGTTTCCACGCCGCGCACCCAGTGCGGCACCTTGACCGGCTGCAGGGTCACCCTGGCGCCGAGCTTGCGCATCGCTTCCGCCACCTGGGTCACGGCCGCCGCCGCTCCGGGCGAGCCGGACAGGCGCGGGCCGATCAGGTCGGTCATGTCCGCCATGCGTTCCCAGGCGTAATCGCTCTGCATCGCCGTATCGCGGATCTTCGCGAGCGCGGCAGGATCATTGCCGGGGCCGGCGGCCAGGGCTGCCGGGCTCAGCAGAGCGGCGGCAAGCATAGCCACATGCGCGATCAGGGCAGGGAAACTGCGGATGCTGCGGTTCATGCGTCGAATCCTTCTTCAGTTCAAGAGAATTCAACGATAGCGCATCCGGATAGTTTTTGGTAAGAAATGTTGACGTCTTTACACCGCCGGGACCAGGCGCACCAGCGTGATTTCCGAGGGGGCGCCGAAGCGCTTCGGCGGTCCCCAGTAACCGGTGCCGCGGCTGATGTACACCCACATGTCGCGCACCCGGTGCAGCCCGGCAACAAAGGGTTGTTGCAGCGGCACGAACAGGTTCCACGGGAAGAACTGGCCGCCGTGGGTATGCCCGGACAGCTGCAGGTGAAAGCCCGCCTCGGCCGCGACTAGCGCGCTGCGCGGCTGGTGCGCCAGCAGGATGCGCACGTCGGCCTGCTCGCGGGCGCTGCCTGCGGCCGCGCGCGGGTCGCTCTTGTGCCCCGGGTTGAAATGGTGGGCCGTGTAGTCGGCCACGCCGGCGATCATGAGGGTGGCGTCGTCGCGGCGCCGGATCACGTGCTGGTTCAGCAGCACGGTCACGCCCAGCCGGCGCACCTCGGCGATCCACTCCTCCGCCCCGGAATAGTATTCGTGGTTGCCGGTCACGAAAAACACCCCGTCGGGCGCCGCCAGGCGCGCCAGCGGCTGGGTATGCAGGCCCAGGCGGTGCACGCTGCCGTCCACCAGGTCGCCCGTGATGGCGATCGCGTCGGCGCCCAGCTTGTTGACCCGGTTGACGATCGCATTCAGGTAAGCTCGCTTGATGGTCGGGCCGACGTGGATGTCCGAGACCTGGGCGATGGCATAGCCGTGCAGGCTCGGCGGCAGGTTGGCGATCGGCACCTCGACCCGCTTCACCCGGGCCAGGCGGCGCGCATTGACGAAGCCGAGCGCGGTCACGGCCAGCGCCACCAGCGGCACCGCGGCGGCGCTGGCGCGCACGAGTTCCGGATCGAGCTCGCCGAACAGGCGCAGCGCCAGCAGCACCAGGTCGCGCGCCAGGGTCGTCACCAGCAGCGAGGAAAAGAAGCCCATCGACATCAGGCCCAGCCAGGCAACGAGCTCCGACCAGCGGCGCCGGCGCAGCGAGGCCGACATCAGCCCGACCGGCACCAGCACGGTCAACACGACCAGCAGCAGCACGCCCGCCACATTGAACGGCAGCCCCAGCGCCAGGTCCGGCAACAGGCGCATGCCGATGTATACCTGCAGCAAGACCAGCAGGGACAGGATGGTGGCGAAAGATCGATTCACAGGGGACCCGGGGCGGTAAACGGTAACAAATGTTAGATGGGGCGGGCCCGTCCCTCTGCAAGTGCCGTTCCGGATGTTACTGCTGGATCAGCGTTTGTAATAATCTGTATTAACGGATGGCAGCATGAGTCCGCAGGTCTATAGTTCGTTCCATGCCTGGCGTTGTTCGATCATCCTGATCACCGCAGGGGCAAAAGGAAAAACCATGTTGAAATCTAAAATTGTTGGTGCGGTGGTCCTGGCCGCGGTTGCCGTCTCCCCAGCGGCAATGGCGGACGACCGTGGTGTGAATACTGCTATCGGCGCCGTGGTCGGCGCGGCAATCGGCCACAGTGCCGGCGGCGGCAGCGGCGCCC
Organism: Massilia sp. UBA6681; assembly: GCF_002454935.1. Lineage (NCBI taxonomy): Bacteria > Pseudomonadati > Pseudomonadota > Betaproteobacteria > Burkholderiales > Oxalobacteraceae > Massilia > Massilia sp. UBA6681. The sequence continues at coordinate 2,366 of NZ_DKJX01000105.1, read as the reverse complement.
TGGTGGGCGGCGTGCTCGGCGCGGCGGTGGGCAACTCGATCTCGACCCACGACGATCGCCGTTATCGCGACAACCGTTACTATGACAACCGCGGTTATGGTTATGGTTACGTCCAGCCGCGCCCGGTGTACGTGCAACCGCGTCCGGTGTACGTGCAGCCCCGTCCGGTCTACGTGCAGCCGCGCCCGGTGTATGTCCAGCCGCGCCCGGTCTACGTCGAACGCCGTGACTACGATCGTCGTGACCGCCGCGACTGGGATCGCCATGACCGCCGAGACTGGGACCGCGGTGACCGCTGGGATCGTCGCTAATCAACCCAAACCGCGCGCTGCGCGGTTTTTTTTCGCCCGTCCCTTCCTTTGTTTTCCCACTCCCCCCGCTTGAGCACCGTGAGGGCGCACGGCGCCAGTCGCGAAAGGCGGGGGCATGATCCAGCAAGGCACAATCGTTCAACTGGCGCAGGGCCAGTACCGCCTGGCCGAGGCGCTCGGCGGCTCGGCCTACGGCGTGGTGTGGCGCGCCGATGCGCCGGGCGGCAGCGTCGCCCTCAAGCTGGTCAACAGCGCGCAGATGGCGCGCGCGCCCGTCGAATTGCGCCACCACTGGATCGACGCGGCCCGCACCGAGCAGGCCTTTCTGTCCCGGCTGGCGCCCTGGGATGGACGCCACATCGTGCGCCTGCTCGACAGCGGCAGCCTCGAGGGCCTGCCTGCGATGGCGCTCGAACTGCTGGACGGCGACCTGGCCACCCACCTCAAGCTGCTGCGTTCCACCGGGCGCATGCCCGGCCCCCGGCAGGCGCTCGACTGGCTCGGCCAGGTCAACCAGGCGCTGGCCAAGGTGCACGCGGCCGGTTTCCGCTACCTCGACCTCAAGCCCGGCAACCTGCTGCTCGAGCGCCGCAGCGGGAACCTGAAGCTGGCCGACTTCGGCACCTGCCGCGCGCTGTGCGCGGCGCCGACCCAGGCCTACCTGGGTACCGCCAGCTGGCAGGCGCCGGAACAGTTCTTCCCGCAAGAGGGTGACGGGTACCTGACCGATCCGCGCAGCGACTATTTCGCGCTCGGCGCCCTGCTCTACTGGCTGGTGTGCGGCCGCATGCTGCGTTACGGCGCCGCCTGCGCCCAGGCCTACGCGGCGCATGGGCGCGACGGCGCCGCCATGCTGCGCCGCACGTACGCGGGCATCCCGCCGACCCTGCTGCCGGACGAGGCGACCGGCTTCGCCCACGCCTTCGGCCCGGCGCGGGCACAGGCCGACGCCCTCCTGCGCGCCCTGCTCGCACCCACCGTTAGCGAGCGCCCCGCTCACGCGCTGGAGATCAGCCGGATGCTGCATGCGGTGCGCAGCGCCATGGCGCAGCCGGCCTTGGCGAGGGCGGCATGAGGCCGCGCCTGGCGCTCGCCGCGCTCGCCCTGGCCGGCGTGTGCGCCCTGCAGCTCTTCGCGATGCTGCTGGCGCCGCCGCGCTACCTGCCGCACACGGTGACGCTACAGCTTGCGCCGGGCGAATCGCTCGCGCTCGGCCGCGCCGAACTGGCCGCGCCGCGCGCCGCGAGCCGGCAGTTCTCGGTGCGGCGCGATGCGGGCGGGCGCTGGTGGCTGCGCAATGACGACCCGGCGCAGGCCGCGGTACTGGTGCGCGGCGCAGAACGCCTGCATAGCGGCAGCCTCCCGCTGGCCGCCGGCCAGCGCCTGCAGGCCGGCGCGGCGCTCTTCGAGATCGTCGCGGCGGACGCAGGCCGCACCGTCCTGCGCGACGGCCGCCACACCTGGGACTACGACGGCGCCCTCCTGCTGCGCGACGGCGAAGTCCAGCCGGCCTGCCCGGACGCCAGCCTGGCGGCGCGCCTGGCCGGACTGTGGAACCGGGTCGCGCCAGGCTTTTTCGCGCTGAGTCGTCCGCTCGCCTTCGGCGGCCATCTGTTTTGCGGCAACCGGCTCGCGGTGCCCGGCCTGGACAGCGGCAGGCTCACGCTGGCGCGCGACGCCGCGCGCAGGCAGGTACTGAACGTGCATGGTGCGCAGCCAATCCTGTTGCACGACGGGGGACACTGGCTCGACGTCGCCCGGCGCGAGCACCTGCTGGACGGCGTGGAGGCGATCGCGGTCGGCCGCACCCGCTTCGCGCTGTCGGCGCGCGGAGACAGCCTGCACCTGGAGCCCGCGCGCGAGGTCGAGCTGTTCGCCGAGCCGAAGACGATCCTGCCGGCCGGCGTCGAGTGGAGCTGGGGCGAGCGCTCGCTGTGGCGCTTCGCGCCGCCGTCCGCGCTGGCGTGGTGCGCCGCGCTCGGCGTATTCCTGCTGGCCGCGGCCGCCGGCCTGCGCAGCGCAAGCCCGGCGCCCACGCCCGCGGGGTGGGCGAAG
>NZ_DKJX01000110.1:0-51574 GCF_002454935.1 Massilia sp. UBA6681 | reverse complement strand
CGCCGCTCGCCAGCACCACGGTCGGCGCCTGCGCGACCACGGCGCCGTCCGCGGCGCGCGCCAGCCATTCGTCGCCGCTGCGTTCCAGGGCGATGCTGCCGGCGCCGAAGCGGCGCACCAGCCGCTCGCCGCAGGACTGCAGCATCGCCTCGCACACGCTGCCGGGACGGGCCCAGCCGCCCTGCGAGAACAACCAGCCGCCGTCGGGCGCCGGCAGCCCCAGCAGCGCCTCGGCTTCGGGAGCTTCGAGCCAGCGCGCGAAATCCGCCGGGTAAAGCGCTTCGCGCGCGATGGCGCGCGAGACTTTGGCGTGGCCAGGGTCGCGCGCGAGTTGAAGCACGCCGCAGGCCTGCCCTTCGATGGCGCCGCCGATGCCGCCCAGCTGGCGCCAGGCGCGCAGCGCATACAGGTAAGCGGCGCGGGTCAGGCGGGTCGGGATATTGTCGTCGCGCGACAGCAGCGGCATGAAGATACCGGCCAGGTTGCCCGAGGCTTCCATCGCCGGCGCCGGGTGGCGCTCGACCAGGGTGACCTGCCAGCCGCGCGCGCACAGGCTGGCGCAGGCGGCGGAGCCGGCCAGCCCTGCGCCGATCACCAGGGCGCGCTTGTGCTCTTGCGGCAGCAACGGCGGCAGCGGCAGGCGCGGCTTGCGGCTGGCAAAGACCGCACGCCTGCCCTCATCGTCGAAGACGAAACCCTGCGCCTGCAGCGCCGCACGCTGCTCGTCCACCAGTCCATCGGCCTCCAGCTGCGCCCCGCTCGCTGCGATGCGCGCCAGCGGCCGCGCGAAAGCGGCGCCGGCGACGTCCTGCAGGAAAAAATGATCAGGCTGCGCACCCAGCTGCGCCAGGGCGGCGTCGAACGGCGCCGCAAGCAGGGTCAGCGTCAGTCGCGGGTCATCCTGCGGAATGCGGTGAAAGCCCGGCAGCAGGCCGTCGGCAAGGGCCACCACGTGCAGCCGCGCGGGACGCTCGGGATCGGCGCGCCAGGCTTCCTGCAGGGCACGCACCCGGGCCCCGTCGCCGTAATGCGTGTCGAACACGGTGTAGCGCTCGCGGCCGCGCCAGTGTGCGCGCAGGTCCACATCAAGCCCCTGCGAAACAGAAGCAGGCCTTGTCGTGGTCGTTCACCACGCCGACACCCTGCAGGTAGGCGTAGATGATGGTCGAGCCGACGAACTTGAAGCCGCGTTTCGACAGGTCTTTCGAGATGCGGTCCGACAGCGCGGTCTTGGCGGGGCGCGATCCGTCCGGCCAATCGTTGACGAGCGGCTTGCCGTCGACCCAGCCCCACAGGTAGGCGTCCAGCGTGAGCCCCTGTTCGCGCATCGCCAGGTAGGCTTTCGCGTTGCCGATCGCGGCCGCCACCTTCAGGCGGTTGCGCACGATGCCCGGGTTGGCCAGCAGCTCGGCCACCTTGGCCTCGTCGTAGGCGGCGATTGTTTGCGCATCCCAGTTGTCGAAGGCCAGACGGTAGCTGTCGCGCTTGTTCAGGATGGTCTCCCACGACAGTCCGGCCTGCGCGCCCTCCAGGTTCAGCATCTCGAACAAGGTCGTCTCGTCGTGGCAGGGCACGCCCCACTCGTGGTCGTGATAGGCGATGTAGCGGGGATTGGCCATGTTGGCCCAGGAGCAGCGGGTCTGGTTCATCCCCGCAGTATAAACCCGCAGCCCCTAGCTGAGGACCTGCCGGTACAGGTCGAGGTAGGCCGCCCCCGCCTTCTCCCAGCTGAAGCGGCTCGCATGCTCGCGGGCACGCCGGGCGCCATCCTCGCGGGCGAAGCGCGCCAGCCCGTTTTCCAGGACCTCGGCCATGTGGTCCGGTTCGAAGCTGTCGAAGTAGAAGGCGGCGTCGCCGCCGACTTCCGGCAGGCTGGTAAAGCGCGACAGGAACACCGGGCGGCCGTGATGCATCGCCTCGATCACCGGCAGGCCGAAGCCTTCGGCGAGCGAGGGGAACAGGAAGGCCTCGCAGTGCGCGTAGTACCAGTCCTTGTCGAACCCGCTGATCGGACCGGTCACCACCACCCGGTCGGCCACGCCGAAGCGCGCCGCTTCCTGCATGATCCTGTCCCGGTAGGCTTCCTTGACCACGCCGGCGATCACCAGGCTCATATCGTTCGCGCGCAGCAGAGGCACGAGCACGTGGAAATTCTTCTTCGGGCAGACCATCCCGACCGCGAACAGGAAGCGGCCTTGCGGCAGGAAGCGCGGCTGGTGTCCCTCGGGCGCCCGGCTCGGATTGGTGCCGTTGTAGATGACCGAGATCTTGTCCTGCGCCTCCGGGAAGAAGCGCAGGATGTCGCTCTTGACGAACTCCGAAATCGCCACGATGCGGTCGACGCCGCGGATCTTGCGGCCCATTCTCCGCAGGTAGCGCTGGTACTTCGCTGTACCCGGCGTGCGTTCGTGCACCTGGTTGAGGTCGTGGACCGTCATCACGGTCCGGGCGCGCACGCGCTCCGGTCCGAAGCGGCAGTACTGGTCGGCGAAGTGGACCAGGTCGAACTCGCGCTTGCGCGGAAACAGCCAGCGGTGATACCTGCGGTGGCCGACGTAGGCTGCCCCCTCGCCCAGGAAGCCGTGCTGCGCGGGATAGGTATAGGCGCTCAGGTCGACGCTGCCCTGCCCCTGCCTGGCCAGCTCCTTCGTCAGGCTGTCGCCGAAGGTGTGCAGGCCGGTATTCTCGAAACGCATGGAATCGAGCGTGATCAGGAGCTTCGGCCTCACGCAGCCGCTTCTTCCATGCGTTGGCCGCGTTGCTGCGCTGAAGTGCTGCGCCACCCGGCGACCACTTGCGCCACCTGGCGCGCGCTGATCGCCTCCATGCAGCGGCAGTGCGCGGCCTCGGTGCAGCTGCCGCAGGCCTGCTCGCCGCAGAGCGACTCGGCACGCTGGCCGAGCGCGCCCCAGCGGGCGATGTCGATCGGCTTGATCGGCGGGAACAGGCCGAGCGTCGGCCTTCCCAGTGCCGCCGCGACGTGCAGCGGTCCGGTGCCGCTGGCGACCAGGCCGTCCGCCATGCCGATCAGCGCGACCAGGCCGTCCAGGTCCACCTGGCCGCACAAGTTGCGTACGTTCGGGCTGGCCAACAGTTCGGGCGCTTCGCGCGCCAGCAGTTCGCCTTCGGCGCGGCTGCCCGTGACCCAGACGGCGATGCCGGGATCCTTGCTCAGCAGCGCGGCCAGTTCGGTATAGCGCGCCAGCGGCCACTCGCGGCCGTTGCCGTTCGACTTGGGGTGCAGGATCAGGTTGAAGCGCGTCGGATCGAAGAGTTGGCCGATGCCGGCCTCGCCAGGCGCCTGCAGGCCGTACAGGGGCCAGATCTCGTCCAGGGCAGGCTGGCGCTCGATGCCGAGCGGCTTGAGCAGGGCGAAGTTCAGCTGGGCTTCGTGCAGGTTGGAGCGCGCCCGGCTGAAGTGCGCCAGGCGGTTGCAGCTGATCCAGTGGTGCAGGCGGTGGCTGCTGCCCACGCGGTTCGGCACGTGGGCGCGCCGCGCGGCGCGGCCGATGGCGCGGTGCGGGAAGGCGAAGATGACGGTGTCGTATTCCCGGTCCTGGAACAGGCGGTCGATGTCCAGTTCTTCCAGCGCCAGCACGCGGTCGACGTGGCGGCAGCAGCGCACCACCGGCGCGGCATAGGCGCGGCACACCATGTCGACCTGGACGCCCGGGATCGCCCCCTTCAGGAAGCCTGCCAGCGGCAGGGTGAGGACGACATCGCCGATGTTGTCCGTGCGGCAGATCAGAATGCGAGACAGGGCAGGATGCATGAAACGGTTTTCCGAAAGACTTCCGGGAGTCTGCGCCCGGCCGGGCCGCTCCCTTCATTGATCCAAAAACTGCAGGCGTAATGCATGGTTATCCCATCTTTACATGTTCTTACCTGCAATACAACCGCTGAGGTGCAAAAGCGACAGGCGCGTGGTGTACCGGCGTTTATTTGCAAAACCCCATTCCAGCTGATCAAACCGCAACATTTTCTCGAATGCCAGCTACCTCAGGGCGCCAGGGCCTGTGCGAGACGGGCCACGCCGGCGCGGATCTCGGATGGCGTGAAGGCCGAAAAGCCCAGCAGCATCCCGGGCGGCGCCGCGCATGCCGGGCCGGCCTGCGGGTGAACATAGTAGGACAACGGGCGCAGGTCGACGCCGGCGGCCAGGGCACGCGCCACGGCCTCGGCTTCGCCCAGCGGACCGGTGATGCGCGCGCAGACGTCCAGGCCGGTGTCCGCCGGGCCGCAGGCCAGCATGCCGCCCAGGCGGCTTGCCAAAGCCTCCATCATGGCGCCGCGGCGCTCGGCATAGGCGTCGCGGGTGCGCCGGATGTGGCGCGCGAAATGGCCTTGCCGGATGAAGTCGGCCAGCACCGCCTGCGGCACCACCGGGCTGTGGCGGTCGACCACCGCCTTCGCCTGCGTCAAAGGTTCGACCAGCGCCGGCGGCGCCACCACATAGCCCAGGCGCAGGCCCGGGAACAGCACCTTGGACAGGGTGCCGACATAGATCACGCAGCCGGCGCGGTCGAGGCTTTGCAGCGAGGCGAGCGGCGGGCCTGTGTAGCGGTACTCGCTGTCGTAGTCGTCCTCGACGATCCAGGCGCGCTTCGCCTCGGCCCAGCGCAGCAGCTCGAGGCGCCGGCCCAGGCTCATGGTCACGCCCAGGGGCAGCTGGTGCGACGGGGTGGCGAACACCATTGCGGCATCCGGATGGTGGGCGGCGGCATGGGCGACGTCCATGCCTTCGGTGTCGACCGGCACCAGGCACATGCGCGCACCGGCCACTTCGAAAGGCGCGGCGGCACCCTGGTAGCCGGGCGACTCCAGCCACACGCCTTCTCCCGGCGCCAGCAGCAGCTGCGCCAGCAGGTACAGGGCCTGCTGCGATCCGGTAGTGACGATGATCTGCTCGGGCGTGCAGCGTACCCCGCGCGAGGCATTCAGGTAGGCGCACAGCAGCTCGCGCAGCAGCGGGTAGCCGGCGGCGGCGCCGTAGCCCAGCGGCAGCTCCCGGCGGCGCCAGTGGTGCGCTTCCAGCTTGCGCCAGACGTCGAAGGGGAACAGGTCCAGGCCCGGCATGCTCGGCCTGAAGGCCCGCAAGGGGCCCTGGTGATGCCGTACCCGCGCCATGCTGGAGGCCATCGCCAGGCCGCGTGCCGGCAGCGGCCGCGGCATGCCGGGCGCGGTGCCGGCAGGGTCTGGTGCCGGACGCGCGGCGGGCAGGCTGGCGTCCACGAAGGTGCCCTGCCCGACTCCGCCGCGCAGGTAGCCTTCGGCCGTCAACTGCTCGTAGGCGGCCAGCACGGTCTGGCGCGACACCCGCAATTGTTGCGCCAGCTCGCGCGTGGCCGGCAGGCGCGTGCCGGGCGCCAGGCGTCCGTGCAGGATGGCCTCCTTCAGCCGCGCATAGAGCTGGCGGAACAGCGGGGTGGCGGCGGCGCGCTCGAGCGGCGCGGCGGCGATCAGGTCGTCGATGTGCATTGGTACGCCCATCTTCGCGCGGATTGGCACTTTGGACAAGCCAAATGGTCTCTTAAGATAAGACCAGACCATCTGGGAGGAAGCATGAAAGAGTTCGAAGCACGGGTGGCCTGGCAGCGCGCCGGCCAGGCTTTCCTGGACGGGCGCTACAGCCGCGCCCATGACTGGCAGTTCGACGGGGGCCTGCAGCTGCGCGCCTCGTCCTCGCCCCTGTCGGTGCCGCTGCCGATGTCCGACCCGGCGGCGCTCGATCCCGAGGAAGCGCTGGTGGCCGCGGCGTCGAGCTGCCACATGCTGTTCTTCCTGTCGCAGGCGCAGCAGCAGGGCTTCATGGTGGACAGCTACGTGGACGGGGCCGTGGGCTTTCTTCACGAAGACGAAGCGAACCGCGTCGCGATGACGCGCATCGAACTGCGCCCGGCCATCGTGTTCGGCGGCGGGCGCCAGCCTTCCGCCGACGAGCTGGACGCCCTGCACCACGCCGCCCACGCGCGCTGCTACATCGCGAACTCGCTCAAGACCGAGGTCGTCGTCATGCGGGCGCGCTGATGTACCTGCCGACCCGAGACCGCCAGCAGGACCCGCGGGCCATGCGCTCGCTCATCAGGGAGCATGCCCTGGGCATGCTCGTCACCCAGCACGGGGGACTGCCGGATGCCGATCACCTGCCCTTCGAATTCGCCGAGGGCGGCAGCGAAGGCCTGGGCCTGCTGCGCGCGCACGTGGCGCGCGCCAACCCGGTGTGGCGCCGCGCCGGCCAGCAGGTGCTGGCCGTCTTTCGCGGTCCCGGCGGCTACGTGCCGCCGGACCAGCAGGAAAAAATCGCCAGCGGCGGCAAGGTGGTGCCGACCTGGGACTACCACGTGGTGCACGTGCACGGGCGCCTGCGCGCGATCGAGGACCCGGGCTGGCTGCTGGACTTCCTGCATGGCCAGACGCGGCACCACGAAGCGGGCCAGCCGCAGCCGTGGTCGGTGACGGATGCGCCGCCAGCTTACATCGACGGCATGCTCAAGGCGATCGTCGGCATCGAGATCGACATCGCACGCATCGAAGGGAAGTGGAAAGGGTGATCTGGTCCGGTTGACCAGATTCACACTCACTTCTTGTTCGGGATCGGTTCCTTGCCGGTGGCGGTGCTGGTGTCGTTGCCCGGCGTGCCGGCCGTGCCGGTGGCGCCGCGCGCGGTGCGGGCGATGAGCTCGTCCGCCGCCATCAGGTGCTGCTCGACGACCGGCCGCATCTTCATGGCCAGGGCCTTGATGTCAGGATCCTTGATCTTGTCCATGTTGTCGCGCAGCTGCTCGTGCGTGACGCGGTGGTCGCGCCGGCCCGACTGCTTCATGTAGGTGCGATCAAAAATGTCGCCCTTCAGGGCTTCGAGCATGGCGCCCTTGGCCTTGTGCTTGACGGTCAGCTCCTTCGGCAGTTCGACGCCCTTGGCCTGGGCCAGCGCCTGTACCTCGGCCAGCGTCTTGCTGTGCTCGTCGACCATGCGCTGGGCGTAGGCCTTGATTTCCGGGTTGACGGCCTTGCTGAGCGCAAGCTTGCCGGTCGAGATCTCGGCCATGTTGGCCTGCGCCATCTCGATCAGGGCATTGCGGTCCGAGCGGTCCAGTTTGGTCGCGGGGGCTGCCGAGCTTGCGGGGGCCGCGGGCGCGCCGGCAGCCGAGGCAGCGGCCGGCGCCGTACCCTGGGTGACCGCCTGGGCCTGGGCCTGGCTGGCGCCGGCGGCGAACAAGGCGCCCGCGATCGACAGCGCCAGAACACGGTGGATACGCAGTGTTTTCTGCATGGGATTCTCCTTGACACTTGCGTGTAGGCCGGCGGACGCGATGTACGACCGCCGGCGGGTGAGGCGTGGCTGCCGGTCGGCAGCCCGCGTGCTTACTTGCCCGAGGTGGTGCCGGACTTGGCCGACGACATCTGCTGGGCCGCCTTCAGGTGCTGCTCGACCGTCGGGATGGTCTTCTCGGCAGCGGCCTTCACGTCAGGATCCTTGGCGCTCTTGCTGATCTTCTGCAGCTTGGCGTGGGTGTCCTTGTGGTCTTTCAGGCCGGCCATCTTCATGTATTCCTTGTCGAAGGCATCGCCGCTGAGCTTTTCCAGCTTGGCCGCCATCGCCTTGTGCTTGGCGTCGAGTTCGGTCGGCAGGGTCACGCCCTTGGTCTGGGCCAGGGTCTGCAGTTCGGACAGGGCCTTGCCGTGGTCGTCGATCATCTGCTGGGCGAAGGTCTTCACTTCGGCGTTCTGGCTCTTGCTCAGCGCCAGCTTGCCGGTTTCGACTTCGGCCATGTTGGCGATGGCCATGTCCGTCATCGCCTTCTTGTCGGCCTTGCTCAGCTTGGCCGCACCGGAACCCGTGGCGCCGGCGGCGCCCGACGCGCCCGAGGTGGAGTGCATGGTATCGGCGGTGTGCGACTTGGCGCCTTCGGCACGGGTGGTGCCCTGGCTGCCGGAGGCGCCCATCTGCGCGCTGCGGTCTTCCTTGCCCTGGCTGCTGGTGTTGTTGACGGTGCCGTCGGCGGCGGTCTTGCCGGTCAGGTTGGGATTGCCCGTCGCGCTCTGGTTGCTCATTGACTGGGCGCTTTGGCCGGTGGTCTGGGCCTGCACGCCGGCCGCGCTGAACATGGCGGCCACGGCACCAACTGCGAGCAACTGCTTGAGGACCTGTTTCTTCTGCATGACGTTCTCCTGTTATTCGATGGTATGGGCTGCCGCTCCGGATCGGCCGGGCGGACGTCTCCTTCTGACATCGGGCGATGTCGAGCGCGTTTGAGTGTAGCGCCGCGTATTCACAGGTAGCGCACGTTAGCCGTATAGCAATTGCGCTGTTATACGGGGTAAAAACGAGAACGGAAACGAGGGAAGCGCGTCAAACGCCTGTCACAATCGGCAGGCAAGATACGCTTGTCCTTGGGAAGGGATCCTGGCGGCGCAAGCCGCCCTACCGGCGCCGGCGGTCGGGAAATATACCGGCACCAATTCATTGCCCTGCGATCGCGCAGGGCAGCAGCATCACAGCAGCGGGATCAGGATGTCGTAGGCGTTGTCCGGACGGTTGCCGTCGTGGAGCGTCGGCGTGTAGCGGCGGTCGTAACGCTCGATGCGCCAGCCTTCCTCATCCTGCACCATGCCCAGCTGCTCGATGGCGGCATGGCCGGTCAGGTAGGTGGCCTGCACCCGCGTGACGGGCCCGCGGTGCGTCAGCATCGCATAGCGGCGCTCCGGGATGCGGATGCCGATCATGCCCGGCGGCAGCGCGTTGAGGTCGCTGACCTCGGCGGCGATGCACTCGATGCGCACGCCCTGCTTGTCCTGCAGACTGACGCCATAGCGCAGCCCATTGGTTTCGCCCAGTTCGCTTTCGCGTTCCAGGAAGCTGCTCCAGATGTCCGGCATATCCGCTTCCAATTCCGAGAGCGGACCTGCAAGCGGCAGTCCGGCGAGCTTCATTTCAGGTAAGGTAACAGTGGAGATGTGCATGGTATCGGCTACGCAAGTGGACGAAGAAAATTATAGCCTTAACTCCTCGACAATATTGTCACGGAATCAATCGTGCGCACCTATTTTTCATGATCTGGCAGGACGAATGTGCAACAGCGCACACAGGCGTATTGACGCCGGGCGCGCAGTACGCACATTCCAGCTTCGCAACCGTCCACCCTCGCATTTTTGCAGTTCGTCGCAAACGGCACCCAAGCCCGTTCCGTCTCCCTACAATGGATTCATACCACCTACCGGAGACCACCATGCAACGCCTGATCCTTGCCGCAGTCCTGTCCCTCGCTTCGATCACGGCTCATGCCGACGAGCAAGTGCGTAGCGTGACGCCTTTCAAGGGCATTGCCGTGCACGGCCCGGTCAGCCTGGTGGTGGAAGCCGGTAAATCGTTTTCGCTCAAGGTACAGGGCGACCCGCGCTTCATCGAGCGCGTCACCAGCGAGGTGGTGGACGGCGAACTGCGCCTGGACATGAAGGACAGCACGCGCAACAGCCTGAAAAGCAGCGACCGGGTGCTCGTGACCCTGCCTTCGCTGCAGACCTTCAAGGGCGAAGGCGCCGGGGAGATGCGCCTGGCCAAGGTGCGCAGCGAGCGCCTGGACGTCAATTACCGCGGCGCCGGCCGCCTGTCCATCGACGGCGAGGTGCGCGAACTGCGCCTGTCCGCCCAGGGCGTGGGCGAGGTCGACACCAAGGGCCTGATCGCGCAGGACGCCAACGTCAGCTTCGAAGGCATCGGCTCGGTCAAGATCTACGCCAAGGACAAGCTGAACGCCAATGTGCGCGGCATGGGCGACCTCACGTATTACGGCAACCCGCGCGTGGTGAACAAGTCGGTGTCGGGCATCGGCAGCGTGGTGGCGGCCAAGTAAACCGCTCAGCGGTTGGCGATGTCCAATAAGACTTCGGCATGGCAAGGCCCGTCGAGCGGGCACCAGCAGGCCAGGTTCTTGCCGCGCAGCGCTTCGCGCGCCTGCGCGGCCAGCTGCTGTCCTTCCGGGCTCGCTTCCAACCAGCGCCGGTAGGCGGCCACCGCTTCGGCCACGCTCGGCATCGCGGTGTATCTTGTACCCACCGGCGTGCCCGGCACCGCATCCGGCGCCACCGAGAACGGATTGCCCCAGCGACCGGGACGCGCCACCGACACCGTGTTCGGGGGCAGCTTCCAGCCCTTCTTCCTGCTCAGTTGGACGCGTACCGGTTTCATGGCTTTCCCTATAGTTGTGCGATCTGCGCGTCGATTTTCTTCAGCGCGCGCTCGCTGCGCTCACTATACCGGTCCGTGAGGTAATCGGTGCGCCCGCGCATGAGCAGGGTGACCTTGAAGAGTTCCTCCATCACGTCCACCACGCGGTCGTAATAGGCCGAGGGCCGCATCCGGCCCGCCTCGTCGAATTCCTTGTAGGCCATCGGCACCGAGGACTGGTTCGGGATCGTGAACATGCGCATCCAGCGTCCCAGCAGCCGCATCGTGTTGACCACATTGAAGGACTGCGAGCCGCCGCATACCTGCATCACGGCGAGCGTGCGGCCCTGGCTCGGCCGCAGCGCGCCCTGCTCCAGCGGAATCCAGTCGATCTGGTTCTTCATCACCGCCGTGATCGCGCCGTGGCGCTCGGGGCTGCACCACACCTGCCCTTCCGACCACAGCGACAGCGCGCGCAGCTCGACCACCTTCGGATGCGTCTCGGGCACGCTGCCGACCATCGGCAGCTCCATGGGGTCGAAGATTTTCACCTCGGCGCCGAAGTGCTCGAGGATGCGCGCTGCCTCGTAGATAAGGAAGCGGCTGAAGGAACGCTCGCGCAGCGAGCCATACAGCATCAGGATGCGCGGCGGATGGTTCAGGTCGCCGACAGGGGCGAGCTTGTCCATGCTGGGCATGTCGAGCTGCTCGGCGTTGATGTTGGGCAGGCCGGGAATCCGGCCCGGATCGTTTGTCTGGTTCATGATCATGGCTCTTCAGCTCAGGCGCAGTGCCAGCGCGCACAGGGTAAGGAACAGGATGGGCAGCGTCAGCACGACACCTACACGGAAGTAATAGCCCCAGGAGATCTCGATGTTCTTCGCGGACAGCACGTGCAGCCACAGGAGCGTTGCCAGGCTGCCGATCGGTGTGATCTTCGGGCCGAGGTCGGCTCCGATCACGTTCGCGTAGACCATCGCTTCGCGAATCACACCCTGGGCTGAGGTGGCGTCGATCGCCAGCGCCCCGATCAGTACGGTCGGCATGTTGTTCATGATGGACGACAGGATGGCCGTCATGAAACCGGTACCGAGCGCCGCTCCCCACACGCCGTACTCGGCGCAGCGGTCCAGCAGCGCGGTCAGGTAGTCGGTAAGGCCGGCATTGCGCAGGCCGTACACCACCAGGTACATCCCGAGAGAAAACACGACGACCTGCCATGGGGCGCCACGCAATACCTCGCGCGTCGAAATGCGGTGGCCGCGTGCTGCAACCGCCAGCAGCAATAGCGCGCCGGCGGCGGCGACCGCGCTGATCGGGATGCCCGCGTCGTCCAGCCAGAAGAAGCCCACGAGCAGCATGAGCAGCACCCACCAGCCGGTAAGGAAGGTGGCGCGATCATGGATCGCCTCCTGCGGGCGCTTGAGCTGTGCCAGGTCGTAGGCGGCCGGGATGTCCTTGCGGAAGAACCAGACCAGTGCCGCGAGCGTCGCCGCGACCGAGACCAGGTTGACCGGCACCATCACGGCGGCGTAGCGCGCGAAGCCGATGCCGAAGTAGTCCGCCGAGACGATGTTGACCAGGTTCGATACCACCAGCGGCAGGCTCGCGGTGTCGGCAATGAAGCCGGCGGCCATGACGAAGGCCAGCATGGCACGGGCAGTAAACCGCAGTGCCGCCAGCATGGCGATGACGATGGGCGTGAGGATCAGTGCCGCGCCATCATTGGCAAACAGCGCCGCAACGGCTGCCCCCAGCAGGACCAGCAGGATGAACAGCAGCCTGCCATTGCCCTGGCCCCAGCGCGCAACGTGCAGGGCCGCCCATTCGAAGAAGCCGGCCTTGTCCAGCAGCAGGCTGATGATGATCACGGCAACGAAAGCCCCGGTGGCATTCCAGACGATGTTCCAGACGACCGGGATGTCGCCCACCTGGATTACGCCGGCCAGCAGGGCCACGAGCGCACCGGCCGAGGCGCTCCAGCCGATGCCGAGACCGCGCGGCTGCCAGATGACGAGTGCGAGTGTGGCGAGGAATATGAGAAAGGCGATCAGCACAGGAGTCCTTCAGGCGCCGATCAGGCCGATCCGGTCGAGTTTCACCTTGAAGCGCGCACGGTCGGACTTCAGCTCTTCCAGCGGCAACGCCAGGAAAGCCTCGATCCGTGCGCGCAGCGTCGCGTAAGCCTGTTCGAAGGCGACATCGATTTCCTGTTCCGTGCCGACCACATGGCTTGGGTCTTCCACGCCCCAATGCGTACGCAGGACCGGGCCGAGATAGGCCGGGCAGGTTTCGCCTGCGGCGCTGGCGCACACGGTGACCACCACATCAGGCGGCAGCGGCAGCGCGTCCCAGGACTTGCTGTAATAGCCCTCTGTGGAGATCCCTTTGCCGGCGAGCAGGGCAAGCGCCTTGTCGTTCAGCTTGCCGGTCGGCTGGCTCCCTGCGCTGATGGCATGCCAGCCTGCCGGCGCCAGGTGGTTGAAGACCGCTTCACTGATGAGGGAACGGCAGGAATTGCCGGTGCAAAGGAAAAGTACGTTCATGGGAAAGCCTTGATGGAAATGCGGCAAGAATCAGGCGCTGGCGCTGCCGCAGGCATTGCCGGCGGGCGTACACGGGTTGCCCCCGCAGCAGTTTTCGGTCAGGTAGGCCAGCAAGGCATTCATGGTGTCGAACTGGGCTGCGTAAATGATGAAGCGCCCCTCCTGGCGCGGCGTGATCAGGCCCGCGTGGCTCAGCTCTTTCAGGTGGAAAGAAAGCGAAGACGCCGGCATGCCGAGCGCCTCGGCGATCTTGCTGGCGGCCATTCCGGCAGGTCCCGCCTGCACCAGCAGGCGGTAGGTGGCCAGGCGCGATTCCTGGGCCAGTGCGGCCAGCGCCGCGATGGCGGCCTTGGTATCCATGGTGGTGTCCCGTGTCATTTCTAGATATCTCGAATTATAAGCCTGTTTGACAACCCTTCGAATTTTATCGAAATAATTTGACAGCTTGATGACAAGAGAATTATTCTGTTTTCGTCAAACGACGAATAACGAATAACCACCGGAGAACAACCATGAACCAGATCGATGCCACCCTGCCCGTCGCCGTCCTGGGCGCCGGCCCCGTCGGACTTGCCGCCGCCGCGCACCTGCGCGCATCTGGCCTGACGCCCCTGCTGCTGGAGGCCGGCGGCGCCGTCGGCGCCAACCTCGACAGCTTCCGCCACGTGCGGCTGTTCTCGCCCTGGCGGTACAACGTCGACAAGGTGGCGCGCCGCCTGCTCGAGGGCACCGGCTGGACCATGCCCGATCCGGACGCGCTGCCGAGCGCCGGCGAGCTGCTTGACGGCTACCTCGCGCCCCTGGCGGCCCTGCCCGCGATCGCCGACGTGCTGCACCTGCGCCACCGCGTCAGCGCCATCACCCGCGTCGATGCCGACAAGGTGAAGACCCGCGGCCGCGCCGAATCGCCCTTCCTGGCCCGCGCCGAGACGCCGGACGGCCCACGCGACTACCTCGCCCGTGCGGTGATCGACGCCACCGGCACCTGGTCGCAGCCGAATCCCCTCGGCGCCAACGGCATCCCCGCGATCGGCGAAGCGGCGCTGGCGGCGCGCATCGCCTACGGCATGCCGGACGTGCTGGGCGCCCAGCGTGCGCGCTATGCAAACAAACGGGTGCTGGTGGTCGGCGCCGGCCACTCCGCCGCCGGCACCCTGCTGGCGCTGGCGCAGCTCGCCGCCGAGCATCGGGACACGCAGCTGGTCTGGGCGACGCGCGGCAGCCAGCTGGCGCGCGTGTTCGGCGGTGGCGATGCGGACGGCCTGCCCGCGCGCGGCCAGCTGGGGCAGCGCCTGCAGGCGCTGCGCGACTCCGGACAACTCGAGATGCGCCAGTCCTTCCCGATCCATGCGCTGCAGGAAGCGCACGGCCGCATCACCGCCCTCGATGCGGACGGCAACAGCATCGGCGGCATCGACGAAATCGTCTGCGCCACCGGCGCGCGGCCCGACCTGGACATGACGCGCGAGCTGCGCACGCGCCACGATCCGTGGTTGGAGAGCACCGATGCGCTGGCCCCGCTGATCGACCCCAACGAGCACAGCTGCGGCAGCGTACGCCCGCACGGCCACCGCGAACTGGCCCATCCCGAGACCGGTTACTACGCGGTCGGCGCCAAGAGCTACGGCCGCGCGCCCAACTTCCTGCTGGCCACCGGCTACGAACAGGTGCGCTCGGTGGTGGCGGCGCTCGCCGGCGACCTCGCCGGCGCCGACGACGTCCAGCTCGATTTGCCGGAAACGGGTGTCTGCAATACCCGCAGGGTCTACCAGCAGCCGGCGTCGAGCTGCTGTACAGTGAAGGCTGCGAACGCCACCTGCTGCTGAACGTCCGCGCCATCGCTCCAGGAGATCATGTTGTCGCCCGCACGCAAGACCATCGGCATCCTCGCCTTCACCCAGATCGCATCGTGGGGATCGCTGTACTACGCCTTCGCCGTCCTGGCGCCGGCCATCCAGCGCGAACTCGGCATCGGTGCCGAGACCGCCTTTGCCGCCTTCTCGTGGAGCCTGCTGGTGGCAGGCGTGGCGGCGACGCCGGTCGGCGCGCTGGTCGACCGCCACGGCGGACGCTACGTGATGGCGGCCGGCTCGCTCGCCAGCGCGCTTGGCCTGGCCTGGCTGGCGAGCTGTGCCACGCCCGCCTCCTATTTCGGCGCCTGGACCCTGATCGGACTCGCGATGGCCCTGACCCTGTATGAAGCGGCCTTCGCCACCATCAACCGCAAGATCGAGGCCGGGGCGCCGCGCGCCATCTCGACATTGACCTTGTTCGCCGGTTTCGCCAGCACCATCTTCTGGCCGCTGACCCTGGCCATCGACGCACGGCTGGGCTGGCGCGACACCTTCCTGCTGTACGCGGCGCTGCAGCTGGCGGCATGCCTGCCCCTGCACCTGTGGCTGGGGCGCGATGCACCGCGCCCTCCCGTGTACGCCGATGCGCCGCGCGACAGCCACACGCTGGCCGAAGCCATCCGCCATCCGGTGTTCTGGAAATTGGCGCTGGCCTTCTCGGCCAACGTGTTCATCTTTTCGGCGCTGGCGGCGCACCTGATCCCGCTGCTGCGCGTGCTCGGCCACAGCGCGAGCACCGCCGTGCTGCTGGCCGCCCTGGTAGGACCGATGCAGGTGGCCGGCCGCATCGGCGAGCGCACGCTGGCGCGCGACCGGGCGCCGCAGGTAGTGGGGCGCTTCGTGTTCGCCACCCTACCCTTCGGCCTGCTGGCCCTGGCGCTGCTGGGCACGCGGGCCTGGGCGGTAGCGCTGTTCTGCGTGCTGTACGGGATGAGCAACGGGGTGCTGACGATCATCCGCGGCACCCTGCCGCGCGCGCTGTTCGGTCCCCGCCACTACGGCGCCATCACCGGCGCACTGGCTGCGCCCTCGCTGCTGTCGAAAGCGGCCGGTCCCCTGATCGGTGCCGCCATCCTGTCAGGCGCCGCCGGCCAAGTGGTCCTGCCGCTGGCGCTGTTCGGCTGTGCGCTGGCCTCGCTGCTGCTTTACCTGTCGGCCGTCAAGCCGGTGCGCGCGGCGGACGTGCCGGATACCGCACAGGCTTGACGGCGCGGCAAGCGCTTCCTATCCTCGTCGTCCAACACCAGATCGAAAGCATCCATGACCAGTTCCTGCTGCGCCCAGGCTGCCCTGCCTGCGGCCGCCATCGACACCGACGACCTTGCCGCGCTATGCAAGGCGATCGGCCACCCCGCGCGCCTGCAGCTGCTGCGGCACCTGATCAAGCATGGCGACTGCTACTTCGGCAGCCTGGCCGACGTGCTGCCGCTCGCCGCCTCCACCATTTCGAAGCACGTCTCGATCCTGAAGGAAGCCGGCCTGATCGAAGGCTCGTCCGACGTGCAGCGGGTCTGCTATTGCGTATGCCCGGAACGGCTGGCCCAGCTGAAGGCGATGATCTGCGCGCTGTGACGCGCCCGCGCGTCAATTCCGCAGGCGCGACGCCAGCTGGCTGAAGAACCTTGCGCCGGGACTCGCGCCCGCTTTACCGGCTATGGATGCTCGAACGCGACCGCGCATCCGGCCCGCAGGGTGTTGTGCACCTCGGCCACCGCGTCGGTCTCGGCCAGCAGGCGGGCGATGTCCTGCGCCGGCGCCGCCGAGCGCACCGTGGCGCGGTAGCGGATATCGGTGGCGGCCAGTCCGATGCCGGGGAATTCGGCGCTGGCCTCGACCTGGACGCCGTCGATCGGGATGCCGAGGCGCCGCGCTTCGCGGTACAAGTCGTTGCAATAACAGGTCGCCAATGCCAGCATCAGGAACTCGCCGCCGTTCACGCCGGAACCGGGGCCGGACGCCCTGGCCGGCACGGCCAGCGCCTGGCGGCTTCCGTCGGTGTCCACCTCGGCCCGATGGGCTGCGGGCGAATTGTCGACCAGTGCAGTAATACGCATCGCATCCTCCATTGCCCGGAAGGGGCAAGGCAATGCTAGCGCATCTACGTACTTAGGTCCGCTGCGACGGCATCCGCGGCAGGAGCACGGCCAGGATGCCCAGCAGCGGCAGGAAGGAAGCGATCCGGTACACGTACTCGATGCCGGTGGTGTCGGCGACCGCGCCCATGACGGCGGCGCCGATGCCGCTGATGCCGAACATCAGGCCGAAGAACAGGCCGGCGATCATGCCCACCTTGTCCGGCACCAGCTCCTGCGCGAACACCACGATGGCCGAGAAGGCGGACGACATCACCAGCCCGATCACCACCGACAGCACGGCGGTCCAGAACAGGCTTGCATAGGGCAGCGCCAGCGCAAAGGGCGCGGCGCCCAGGATCGAGAACCAGATCACGCGCTTGCGGCCGATGCGGTCGCCGATCGGGCCGCCCGCGAAGGTGCCCGCCGCCACCGCCGCCAGGAACAGGAACAGGTACATCTGCGCCGCCTCCACCGAGACGTGGAAGCGCTCGATCAGGTAGAAGGTGTAGTAGCTCGACAGGCTGGCCATGTAGATGTACTTGGAGAACACCAGCAGCGCCAGCACGGTCAATGCCCAGATGACCCGTCCGCGCGACAGGCCCGGTCCGGCATGGACGGCCAGCCTGCGCGTGACGGTGCGCAGGTGGCCCGCGTACCAGCGGCTGACGCCGACCAGCACCGCGACCGCCAGCAGCACCAGCAGCATCAGCCAGGCGATCCTGCCCTGGCCCTGCCCCACGATGATGGCGGCGGCCAGCAGCGGGCCGAACGCCGAGCCGAGATTCCCGCCCACCTGGAACAGCGACTGCGCGAAGCCGAAGCGCCCGCCCGAAGCCAGCCGCGCCACGCGCGAGGCTTCCGGGTGGAAGGTCGAGGAGCCGATGCCGATCAGGCCGGCCGCCAGCAGCAGCATGGCGAAGCTGCCGGCCGTCGCCAGCAGGGCGACGCCGCCCAGCGTGACGCACATTCCGGCCGGCAGCAGGAAGGGAATCGGGCGCCGGTCGGTGTACAGGCCGATCCAGGGCTGCAGCAGCGAGGCGGTGCACTGGAAAGTCAGCGTGATCAGGCCGATCTGGGTGAAGCTGAGCGCGAATTCGTCCTTGAGCAGCGGGTAGATGGCGGGCAGGACCGCCTGCACGCAGTCGTTCAGCAGGTGGACAAAGGCGACCGAAAACAGGATCTGCATCACGACTGCCGGCGGTGCCGCGGATGCTGGGGAAGATGATGTGGACATGGAGGAAAGCACGGTGGAAAGCCTTGTCAGTGTACTACGCTCGGCCGGAACGCGTCGCCGGCCGCCGCGCTACCCGCCATGGGTTTAGTAGTTCACCGGATAGTCCTTCGGAAAGCCGCGGCCGCCGAAAGCCTTCTTCTGGGTCCAGTCCTGCCCTGGCGCGGTCCAGAAGCTGTCGCCGGCGGGCAGCCCCAGCGCCAGCAGGCTGCTGGAAGCGATGTACATGCTGCCGTTGTTCGAGTACCAGTCCCCCAGCTCGGGCTGGTGGCCACGAAAGCCGATGGTGAGAAAACCGTCGTCCGTGAAGTTGCCGGGCGCATCCCAGATGGCCCCGTGCACCGCATGCAGCACGGCGCGCACCTGCCCTTCCGGCAGCGAAGCCGGCAGCTGCTTGCGCCAGGCCAGCAGCGCCAGCGGCTGGAAGGCCGCGGTGCGGTAGGTGAGCGAGCGGCCGATCGGCGGGAAGCTGCCGTCCGGGCCGACGAAGCGCTCCAGGTGCTCGCAATAGCGCTGCGCGCGCCTGGTCGCCTGGGACAGCAGTTCCTGCGGCTTGGCCTGCCAGAAGGGAGCCTTCTTCGCGGCCAGCACGTCGAGCACCTCCAGCAGCATCGGGTACATGACGTAGGAATTATAGTAATCGAAGTGGAAGTCCTTGCCGTCCTTGATCCAGCCGTCGCCAACGTACCACTCGTTGATCTTGCGGATTGCGCCGTTCATGCGCATCGGGTCGTACTCTTCCCCGATCGACAGCAGCCAGGCTTCGTTCATCGCAGCGAACAGCAGCCAGTTGGTGTTCGGGGGGGCGACGCGGCGCAGGCCCTTGATTTCGGCGACGATGCGCGCCTTGGTCGCAGCGTCGAGCGGCTCCCACAAGACCTTGGGCGCACGCAGCAGGGCATTGGTGAAATAGGCGGAATCGACCAGCGCCTGGCCCTCTCCCTTCCACTTCAGGTAGTCCGGGCTGCGCGGATCGACCGCGTTGGCATAGCTTTGCAGGGCCATCTCCTGCAGGCGCCGGCGCAAGCTCCCTTCCGGTGTCGCGTCCGCCGGCAAGGCCAGCCAGGGCGCGATGCCCGACATCAGCCGGCCGAAGCACTCGAGGTAGGCCACCGCGCGGTCGCGCCCATCCCAGGTCGGGCTCAGCTCGAGCGGGAAGGTTTTTTTCAGCTCCCCCTTCGCCACGAGCGTCAGCACCGGCTCGGCCATCCGCTGCAGCAGGCGCAGCAGGTAGGCGCGTTCGTCGCCGGCCGGCGCCGCCGCCGGTGCCGCCGCCGCCGCGCCCAGGGCCGGTGCGGCAGCCAGCGCCCGCATGAAGTGTCGTCGTTCCATGTTCGCCTCTGCTTATCGGTCGGCCATGCGCGCCATCTCCGCCGCGGCCAGCAGGAAGGCCCCCACGCCGAAAGGCGTGGTCGAGTCCTGGTTCACGATCTGCCCCGGGATAGCGCGCTCGCCAATCGGCTGGACGTAGCCGACCTTGCCGTCCGCTTGCAGGGCGACGGTGCTCAGGTAGTGCCAGCCGCGCTGCGCGACCGGCAGGTAGGCGTCGCGCGCCAGCAAACCATGATTGATCCCCCATAGCATTCCGTAGGTGAAGAAGGCGGTGCCGCTGGTCTCCGGTCCCGGTGCGTGGGCCGGATCGAGCATGCTGCGGGTCCAGTAGCCCTGCGGCTGCTGGCTGCGCGCCACGGCCCTCGCCATTGCCTGGAAGCGTTCCACATACTCGGCGCGATGCGGATCGCTTGCCGGCAGTTCGGCCAGCACCTTGGCCAGCCCCGCGAACACCCAGCCGTCGCCGCGCGCCCAGAAATCCTTCTTGCCGCTGGCGCTCTTGTGCTTCGGATAGACGTACTTGGCGTCGCGGTAGTACAGCTGCTCCTGCGGGTCGTACATGATGCTGTTGGCATAGCTGTAGTACTCGTGCAGCTTCTCGAGGTACTGGGGGTTGCCGGTGATTTTGTATAGCTTGGTCATGACCGGCATCACCATGTACAGGCCGTCCGCCCACCACCAGTAATCCTTGTTGGGGGTGCTCATCTGGTATTCCATCACCTCGCGGGCACGGGCGATTTTGCGCGGGTCCTTGTCCAGCTGGTACAGGTCCGCATAGGTCTGGAACGCGATCTGCCAGTCGCCGAACAAGACGTGTTCATCGGTCTCGCCGTAGTTGTACTTCCACCTGGCCTTGTCCGGCGACTTCGCGCCCATCCAGGCATTGTGCTCGGCCCACTCCTCGGAATAGCGGCGGTAGCGCTCGTTGCCGGTCACGCGATAGGCTTCGATATTGCCGGTATGGTAGGCCGCCACGTCCCAGAAGGCCCACTGCTTCGCCGGCGTCTTCGCCTGCCAATGGGTGTTGACCTTGTCGATGATGGCGAGCACCTCGCCGCGCTTGACGCCGGTGTTGGATGTCGGCGGCGTCGCACAGCCGCCCAGAACCAGGCCCAGCGCAACCAGCATGCCGGTGAAATATTTTTTTGTATTCATGTCGATCATGGTGTGGGTGGGCAGACCGGCGTCCATTCGAGGACGCCGACCCTGGTCGGACCACTCGGCAGGACGCCTTCGGCGTCTAGCTGGTGGACGGTTTGCAGGTAGAGGTTGAGCTGGCCGGCGCCGCGCCACAATTCGGTGTCGAAGCTCGGCTCCCAGGCCCCCATGGCGCGCTCGAGCAGGTCGCTCACCTGCCAGCGGCCCTGGTCTAAGTGCGGCGTGCAGGCCACGGACAGCTTGTGGCCGCGCTCCGCATCGCGGAACACGAGCCAGGCCGCACCGCTGCTGCCGACCAGGATCTGCGGACGCGAGATCGGGATCGCCTTGGTCCCCAGGCCGGACAGCGAGAAGGCCGTCCGCCGGAAGGCCAGGTCCTGCGACTGCCAGCCCTGGCCATCGTGGCGCACCACCCGGTATTGCGGAACGGCGCTGCTGGCGTCGCGCCAGTAGCTGGCGATGACCGGATTACCGTCGCGGTCGGCCGCCATGGCGGTCTGGTTGATCAATTCGCTCCGTTGCGGGATATGCGCCGCCACTTCCGCCGTGCCTGCCGTGATCGGCAACTGGTAAGGCTCGCCCTTGCTGCGCTCCCAGGTGCGGCCGCCGTCGCGCGAACGGGCATAGGCCAGGTCATGGTTGCTGGCGACGTCGGGCGACTCGCGCCATACCCAGGACAGGTGCAGCGTCCCCGCCCTGTCCACAAAAGCCTGCCAGTAGGCGTTGCGCCGCCCTTCCCCGCTCAGGAGATTGTCCTGCAGGCGCTGCCAGGACTGGCTGTGCGGATCGTAGCGGTTGATCACCAGGTTGCCGCGGCCGGAGCCGCCGTCGCGGTAGAGGAACAGGAGGCCGCCGTCCGGTATGCGATAGAACTCCGGGTAGGACAGGGACTTCTCGTCGCGCCCGGTCATCGCCTGCTGGGGGCCGAGGCTCAAGGCGCCGGGCGCCGTGCCGCGTGCGTAGCGCAAGGGACCGTTGTGGTGGTCCCAGGCCACGTGCAGGAAGCCTGCGCCATCGACCATGATGCTGATGCTGTTGTGGGCGTCGCTGGCCTTGCCCAGGTACTGGGTGGGCACCAGCTGCCACTCAAGGGCGCCCAGGCGGCGCTTGCCCAGCACCAGCCTGGCCGCGGCGTCGTAGAAAGCGATGTACTGGCTGCCCTCGTGCGTGACGAGCGAGTTCTTGCGAAACACCACGGCATTGACCGAATTGGCCGCCCAGCCGTCCGCCACCTCGACGACGCGCACGGCCTGTTGCTGTCTCAAGCCTGCGCATGCGCACAGCAGGACGGAACAGGCAAGCGTTACGCCGATCGGCAGGATTCTCATCATCTCTCCACGTGAATCCGGTTACCTTACACTGCAAATCTGCGTGGCCGGAATCAAGCTGATGAGTATTGTGGCCGGACCGCGCTCCGGCACGCCGTGTTCCACTACCATGAAGGGCACATGCCTTCGACCAGGACCCGCCATGCCCCTTCATCCATCGCGCCGCACTTTTCTGGGCGCCGCCGCCGGCACCGCCCTGGCACTGAACGTACCAGGCGCCACCGCCGCATCGCCCCGCTTCGCCATCGGCGACAAGGACTTCCTGCTCGATGGGAAACCGCTGCAGATCCGCTGCGGCGAGATGCATTTCGCCCGGGTCCCACGTGAATACTGGGGGCACCGGCTAAAAGCGATCAAGGCGATGGGCCTGAATACGGTCTGTGCCTACCTGTTCTGGAACTACCATGAATGGCGCGAGGGCCGTTATCGCTGGGACGGGCAGCGCGATGCCGCCGAATTCTGCCGCATGGCGCAGGCGGAAGGCCTGTGGGTGATCCTGCGTCCGGGCCCTTACGCCTGCGCCGAGTGGGAAATGGGCGGCCTGCCCTGGTGGCTGCTGAAGCACCCGGGCGACGCTTTTCTCCGCAGTCGCGCCCCGG
Organism: Massilia sp. UBA6681; assembly: GCF_002454935.1. Classification (NCBI taxonomy): domain Bacteria; kingdom Pseudomonadati; phylum Pseudomonadota; class Betaproteobacteria; order Burkholderiales; family Oxalobacteraceae; genus Massilia; species Massilia sp. UBA6681. The sequence continues at coordinate 29,284 of NZ_DKJX01000110.1, read as the reverse complement.
CCTTCGTGGAGCCGGCGCGGCGCTGGCTGAAGGAGGTCGGCCGGGTGCTGGCGCCGATGCAGGTGACCCAGGGCGGCCCGATCCTGATGGTGCAGGTCGAGAACGAGTACGGCTTCTTCGGCGACGACCGCGACTACATGCGCGTCATGCGCCAGGCCCTGCTCGATGCGCGCCTCGATGTCCCCCTATTCCAGTGCAATCCGACCAATGCGGTGGCCAAGACCCACATCCCGGAACTGCTCTCGGTGGCCAACTTCGGCAGCGACCCGGAACGGGGTTTCAAGGCCCTGGCCGCGGTGCAGCAAGGGCCCCTGATGTGCGGCGAATACTATTCCGGCTGGTTCGACACCTGGGGCACGCCGCACAAGCGCGGCGACAATGCGCGCGCCATCCGCGACATCGACACCATGCTGAAGGCGAACGGCTCGTTCAGCCTGTACATGGCGCACGGCGGCACCACCTTCGGCCTGTGGGGCGGCTGCGACCGCCCCTTCCGTCCCGACACGACCAGCTACGACTACGACGCCCCGATCAGCGAGGCGGGCTGGCTGGGCGAGAAATTCCGTACCTACCGCGAATGCCTGCGCAGACACCTGGAGCCCGGCGAAACCCTGCCCGAGGCGCCGGCACACCTTCCCGTGATGGCGATCCCCGCGTTTGCGCTGAAGGAAACCGCGCCCGTGTTCGCGAACCTGCCGGCAGCGGTGATCCGGGACGCGTCGCCACGCAACATCGAACAGTACGACATCAGCCGCGGCCTGGTCGCCTACAGCATCGTGCTGCCGCCCGGCCCGGCGGCCAGGCTGGAAGCCGCGAACGCGCGCGACCTGGCCTGGGTCTACGCCGGCGGACGCCTGGTCGGCACGATGGACACGCGCCACCGCCGCTTCGGCGTCGACCTGCCGGCGCGCACCCAGCCGACTCGGGTCGAGATCCTGCTGTACACGATCGCCCGCGTCAATTTCGGCGTCGAGGTCCACGATCGCAAGGGACTGCAGGGCCCGGTGCTGCTGCGCACGGAGGACGGCGCCGCCCAGGAACTGAGCGGCTGGGACATCCGCGCCATCGACTTCGGCGACGACGGCGAGCTGCCGCCGCTGCGCTGGCAGGCCAAGCGCGTTGCCGGCCCGGCGTTCTGGCGCGGCAGCTTCGACGTGAAGGAGCAGGCCGACACCTTCCTCGACATGTCGAGCTGGGGCCAGGGCATCGTCTGGATCAACGGCCGCTGCCTGGGCCGCTACTGGAGCATCGGCCCGACCCAGACCATGTACCTGCCCGGTCCCTGGATCAGGGCCGGCCGCAACGAGGTCGTGGTGCTCGACCTCACCGGGCCACGCGCCAGCCGCATCGAAGGGCGCACCACGCCCATCCTCGACGAACTGCACCCCGAGCGCGACCTGGCGCGTCCGGCCAGCACGGCGCGTCCGCGCCTGGCGGGCGTGGCGCCGGTGCATGCCGGGCAGTTCGCCGGCGGCCCCGCCACCCAGGAAGCCAGGTTCGAACAGCCGGCGCGCGGACGCCAGCTGTGCCTGGAAGTGGTCGATACCTTCGACGGCAAGCCGCATGCGGCCGTCGCCGAACTCGCCCTGCTCGGCCTGGACGGCAAGCCGATGAACCAGAGCACCTGGACCATCGCCTACGCCAGCAGCGAAGAAGCGCACAAGGAAGACGGCGGCGCCCTGAACGCCATCAACGGCCAGGCCAGCGACTACTGGCACACCGCCTACAGCAAGGGCGAGACGCCGGCCGGGCCGGCGCGGCTGATCGTCGACCTGGGCGCAGCGGTCGATATTGCCGGGCTACGCTACACGCCGCGCCAGGGGCCGGACACCGTGACCGGCCGGATCCGGCGCTATCGCATCTATGTCGGCGACCGGCTGGTGCAGCAGATGTAAACCGGCAGCGGGGCGTCACGATTTTTGCCTTCGTTCTATACTCCGGTCTTGGACTTGTTGCGATGCGGCTCGTCGTAACCCGCAGAAATTGTCATGACAATCGAATTATTGCTGGCAGCAGCCAAGGGCTTCCTGTTTGTGCTGGCAACCATGCTGCCGATCCTGAATCCGGCAGCGACAGCGCCGATTTTCCTCAGCATGACCGATGGCGCATCGGCCGCGACCCGCACACTGCTGGCGCGCCGTATCGCGCGCAACATGTTCTGGCTGATGACGGGCTCGATGCTGATCGGTTCCTATGTGCTCGACTTCTTCGGCATCTCGCTGCCCATCGTCCGCATCGGCGGCGGCCTGCTGCTCGCCTCGGTGGCCTGGCGCCTGCTGGGGGCGACGCCGTCCACACCCGACAGCCGCGCCGCCCTGGCCGAGGCGTACACACCCGACCATGCGCACCGCCAGGCCTTCTATCCGCTGACCTTCCCCATCAGCTGCGGTCCGGCCTCGATCTCGGTCGCCATCACCGTGGGCGTTTCCCTACACGATGTCCGGATGGTGCTGTCGCTGGCGCGCATGGGCGGCGCCCTGCTGGCGCTGGCGCTCATCGGCGTGCTGCTGTATCTCGCCTTCCGCTACGGGGAACACTTCCTGCGCCTGATCGGCGAAGCCGGCACCGCCGTCTTCCTGCGCCTGACCGCCTTCATCCTGCTGTGCCTTGGCGTGCAGATCGTGTGGGATGGCGTCAGCGAACTGTTGCTCGAGGTCTTGAGCGTGCCGCCCCACCTGGTTGCAGCCTAGGAGAGCACCTATGTCGACACCACGTTTTTTATCGGGAAGCCTGGCACTTGGACTGGCGGGCTGCCTGGCCTGGCCTGAGGCCGCGGCCCAGGATGCTCCCGCTATCGACTTTTATGCATCGCTGCGTACCCAGGTGGAGGCGGTCAGGCCGGATCGCGACGAGCGCCTGGACAGTTATGCGGGTGTCAGGGATGCCTACTCGCGGGTGGGCATCAAGCTCGACCATCCGCTGGGCGTGGGACTGGTGCTGACGGGACAACTGGAACTGCCCGTCGATTCGGCCAACTTCCGGATGCGCGATCCCTACGACCAGGGCGATGCCCAGCGGCCCCACGGGGAGCGGATCAGGCTCGCCCAGCTCGGCTTGCGCAGCAGGTTCGGCACGGTCGCCTACGGCCAGCAGTGGATGCCTTACTACAATGCGGTCGCGGCGCCGGTGGACATGTTCAGCGCCTATTACAGCGGCTTTGCGACCTATACCGTCTTTCGCGTCGCCCAGACGCTTTCCTATTCGACGCCCGAAGTCGCGGGGTTTGCATTCAGCGCAGGGTATACCGGCAGCAGCGGCAACGCGCGCTCGACTTCGCGCATCGATGCGCCGCGCCGGCAGCTTGCCGCCACCTATACTGTCGGCGACACCCGCCTTGCCGCAGGCATCGATGACCGGGGCGACGCCGGTTACGGACGCAACCGCTTGTATGGGCTGTCCCTCAGCCATCAGGCCGGCAAGCTTTACCTGGCAGCCAAGTTCGAGCGATTCGATTCGGGAAATCGTCAGCCCGGCAGCTTTTCCAGCGACGGCAACAAGGCCATCAACCTCTTCGGCAGCTATGCCATGGGCAAGACGGCCGTCAAGCTGATGCTCGCAAGAGTGGAAAACTATGGCGACAACATCGTTCATGTCGGTGTCGACCATCAGCTCCGCGACGATCTCAAGTTCTTCGCCGAGTACTACCGTGAGGGCACTACCGCCGTCCTTACGCCACGCCGGGGAGGCCTGGACGATTTCGATGCCGGCATCAGTGGCGGCCAAGCCATTGCTGTCGGCATCCGCTACGATTTTTAAGTGTGCTCCATGTGCGCCACCTTCTCATGCCTGAGAAGGTGGCGGATGCGCGCGCTGAGTGCGTTCAAGTCATAGGGTTTCGGCAAGAGATTGACGTTCGCATCCAGCCTGCCTTCATGGGTGAGCACGCCTTCGGCATAGCCCGATGTATACAAGATCCGTGCGTGGGGCAGACGTGTGCGCACGGCCTCGCCCAATTGCAGGCTGCTCACCGGCCCGGGCATGATCACGTCGGTAAACACCAGGTCGATATTCTGGCCGCTGTCGATAATCTCCAGCGCACCGGCGGCGCTGGAAGCCTGCAATACCTGGTAACCCAGTATCGACAAACTGCTGCACGTGGATTTGCGTACATTCTCCTCGTCTTCGACCACCAGGATGGTTTCCGGGCCGCCCTCCAGTCGCGTCGCCACCGGCACTTCCTGGATGATCGGCTCGACATCGGTCCGCGGCAGGTAGATCCTGACGCTCGTCCCTTCTCCCAGTACGCTGGATAAGACAATCTCTCCACCCGACTGCTTGACGAAACCGTAGGCCATCGACAAACCCAGGCCAGTGCCCTGCCCGGGCGGTTTTGTCGTAAAAAACGGCTCGAAGACACGCGCCATCACTTGCGGCGTCATGCCCGCGCCGTTATCGGCAACCTCGATCATCACCCAGGAGCCGGCTGCCACGTCGGGAGGCAAGCTATCCTCCGGACCGATATTGGCGGCCCGGATGCGCAAGGTGCCGCGGCCAGCCATGGCATCGCGGGCGTTGATGGACAGGTTCAGCAAGACATTGTGCAACTGGTTCGGATCTACCATGATATTCCCCAGCCCATGGGAGACTTCTGTCGTGACATTTGGACTCAATCCAAACATCCTCCGCATCATGACACCCATCTCAAGCAGCAGATGTTCGGGATTCGTGGCGACTGCCTGAAGCGGCTGGCGGCGCGCGAAAGCCAGCAAGTGCGAGGCCAGCTCTGCTCCACGTTTTACGCCTGACATTGCCGCTTCCACACGGGTCAGATCAGGTTCATTGACGCCATTGCTCAGCTTTAGCAACTGCAGATTGCCGCCAATGATCTGCAAGACATTATTGAAATCATGGGCCACGCCGCCGGTCAATTGGCCAATGGCTTCCATTTTTTGTGACTGGAGCAAGGCCGACTGGCTTGCCGCCAGTTCCTCCTGACTGCGACATAGCGACGTATACGCAGCATCGAGCTGGCGCCGGGCAATGCAGGCATTGCTGTGGTAGCGCACACGTGCGACCAGCTCGCGTGGATCCGGCCACTTGACCAGATAGTCGCTGGCGCCGGCCTCGAAGGCCTGGGCTTTCATGTCCGGGTTGTCTTCCGACGACAAGACAATCACGGCAACATGCGCCGTCTCCTTGTCCGCGCAAAGACGGCGCGTGACTTCGAAGCCATCCATTTCCGGCATGCGCATGTCGACCAGTACCACCGTGGCGGCCATCTCCTTGGCGAGCTCGACAGCCATTGCCGGCGCTTGCGTGAATTGGAATTTATGCGGCCCACATGCGGCCAAGCCATGAGAAATGATGTCCCGGGAAAAGGATTCGTCGTCGATCAGAAGGATGGAAGGTGCTTGGAGTATGCGTTCGGTCATCGCAACAGCCGGCAGGTGGATAGGGAAAAGGCTAATTGCAAAATGGAGCATCGCCGATTTTAACGCTTCGACTTTATATTTATCACTGCGAAAACATTGACGCGGATGTGGCAGCTGGTGCGACAGGCGTCGTCGGCAGGCTCAGCTGACCAGGCCGTGATGGATTGCGTAACGTATCAGTTCGGCATTGCTCCTGATCAGGAGCTTTGTGAAGATGCGGCTGCGGTAGGTATTGACCGAGCTGATGCTGATGTCGAGTTTGGCCGCCACCTGCTTGACCGGATGCCCCAATGCCAGCAAGCGCAAGACCTGCAGCTCGCGGTCGGTAAGGCGCTCGTGGGCGTGGCGGGGCTGGGAAGAAGACACTTCATGGACAAGCATGTCCGCCAGCCTGTCGCTCAGGTAGCTTCCGCCGGCATGGACGCGATGAATGGCCTTCAGCACCACGTCGACGGTCAGCGATTTCGGGATATAGCCTGCGGCGCCCAGCTTGAGTACGGCAATGCCGAAACGTTCCTCGCTGTGCGAACTCAGCACCAGTACCCGGACGCCTGGAAAGCGCGCGACGACCGTCCGCAACGCATCCAGCTCGTGGATGGGGCTGAGGGTGAGGTCGAGCAGCAGCAGGTCGGTTTCCGTGCTTTCGAGCACGGCCAGCGTCGACGCCAGGTCCGCAGCCTCCCCCACGAGCACGATGTCCGGGTCGACCGACAACACCTTCTTGACGCCTTCGCGCACCAACTGATGATCGTCTGCGATGACAACTCTGATCATTGATGATCGCCAGGTAAGGAAAATATCATGTGCGACGATGTTATCAAAAATGAAATTCTCATGCTGCCTGATTCGAATCCTGTGCCGGACGCCCGTACTGTAAAGATTGCGATGATAAGGATTCCGCCTGCGCGGCGCGATGAGCAAGGTAGTGACATCGTGACGCAATCCATACGACACGCTGTCGATGACGGCGCATCGGCATACCAATCCGCAAGAACCTTGCCGCAATCCTGGACGATTTCCCGCCCAGTCCCCTGTTTCTGCCGCCAACGAAGGCAGTGTTCACGACACGGCAGTCGCAATCTGTTCGACTTCGCCGTCAGCCCTTGTCCCGGTAAGCTGCACGGTTTCATTCCATGCTCTCGCCAGCAGGACACCATCTTGGACCAACTGCTCCTGCATGAGCCGACGCCCCGCGTCCTCGTCGTCGACGACAACGTGGACGCCGCCGATATCCTGGCGACCCTGCTGTCGGTCTTCGATTGCACCGTACAGGTTGCCTATTCGGGCAGCGAGGCGCTCGCCCTTGGCGAAGCGCTTCGCCCCCTGCTCGTCATCCTCGACCTCGACATGCCGGGCATGGACGGTTGCGAAGCGGCGCGCCGCATGCGCGAACAATCCTGGGGGCCGCATGCCTGCATTGTCGCGCTGACGGCATGGAGCGGTGGCGACATCCCTTGCTGCATTGTCGAGGCGGGCATGGACTACCACTTCACCAAACCGATGCGGGTCGACGCGCTCGTCGACATCCTGGCCGCGCTGCGCGCATGAGCGCAGCCTGTCGTAACGTGCATGCTCCAAGCCTTGTGCTATCGTGAAATTATTAGTGACATTTACGCAAAGCGTCCAGGAAGACGAACGAGCATGTCAAACGACGCAGCCAGGATGGAGAAAGCCGCAGGGCTGGCGCTGACCACGTCCGGGAACGACTGGGCGATGCTCAGCCTATACCTGCCTGACGGCAAGGCTCCACAACGCTTTTGTACAGGGGACAACCCGGCTGTCCACGCCGCGCTCGAAGCGCTCGAAGCCCAGGTCGACGCCGACGATTACACGCTGCCGGACCTGCGCACCAGCCCCCTGCCCCCCGCCTGCCGCGAACTGACCGAGCGTACCGGCCTGCGCAGCTACCGGGCGGTCCGGCGCAGCTTCCGGCACGGAACGGAACTGGCCAGCTTCGTCCTGGCCGTTGCCGGCGCAAGCCCACGCGATCCTGCCAGCGAAGACGGGCTGGACCCGATCGCCGACCTGTTCGTGGACGGCGTATCGGCCCGCGCCGGCGGGACAAGCGGCGACGACGCCATGTTCGGATTCGATTCCGCTGCCGGCGCCATGGCCCTACCCGACGAGGCCGCGCAGGCGCAGGAGCAGTTCCGCCTGCTGTTCGAGTCCGCTCCGGGGCTCTATCTGGTGCTGGCTCCCGACAGCTTCCGCATTGTCGCGGCAAGCAATGCCTATCTCGAGGCGACCATGGTCACGCGCGAGCAGATCATCGGTTGCGCCCTGTTCGACGTGTTCCCCGACGATCCCGACGACGACAGCAGCCCTGTCGCGGCACTGAATGCTTCGCTGCAGCGTGTCAGGCAAACCCGTGTGCTCGACGTGATGGCAGTGCAGCGCTACCCGATCCGCCGGCCGGGCGGAGGATTCGAAGTGCGCTATTGGAGCCCGGTCAACTCTCCCGTCCTCGACGCCGATGGACGTGTCATGTTCATCATCCACCGTGTCGAGGACATCACCGATTACGTGCTGTCGCACAGGCCGTCGGATCCCGATGGCTCCCGGGCCAAGACCACCCGGCTGGAAGCGGAAATCGTGCTGCGTTCGTACGAGCTCAAGCGCATGGCGGATTCCTTGGCCCTGAGCGAGCAGCGGCTGCGTTATGTCACGCGCGCCACCAACGACGTGGTCTGGGACTGGAACATGTCCGACGATGCCCTGTGGTGCAGCCGCAGTGCGCTGGAACCGCTCGGCAGCGTGCTGGCGCGCTCCACCCGCCTGGCGGACTGGGAGGCCTGCATCCACCCCGAGGATCGCGAGCGGGTCGGCGCGAGCCTGCGCTCGGGCGTGACGGCCGGACGTGAGAACTGGGCTGCCGAATACCGGCTGCGCCTGCCGGGAAACGTCGAGCGCCATGTGCTGCATCGCTGCTTCATGGTCATCGACGAGCAAGGCAAGCCGCAGCGGATGGTCGGCAGCATCGCCGACCTGACCGAGCAGAAGCGCCAGGAGGCGCGCCTGCGCATGCAGGCCGAAATGCTCGACTACGCGACCGATGCCATCCTGGTGCGCGACCTCGACAACCGGGTGCTGTACTGGAACCAGGCCGCGGCCGCGCGCTACGGCTGGAGCAGCGACGAGGTCATCGGACGCGCAGTGAGCGAGACCTTGTATGCCCAGTGTGCGCCATCCGATTTCCAGCATGCGATGCAGGTCTTGATGCGGCACGGCGACTATTCCGGCCGCATGGTGCACTCGGCGGCGGACGGCCGCAAGTTCGTGGTCCACGTGCACTGGATCCTGGTGCGCCGCGAGGACGGGACGCCGCGCGCGATCCTGTCCGTGGTGACCGACCTGAGCGAGCAGGTCGCGCTGGAGCAGCGCCTGCTGCAGATCCAGAAGCTCGAGTCGCTCGGCCGGCTGACCGGTGGCATGGCGCACGACTTCAACAACTGGCTGACCGTCATCCTCGGCAGCGCCGAGGAGCTGATGGAAGCGCTCGAAGCGCAGCCCGACCTGCGCGACATCGCCCACATGATCCAGCTGGCGGGCGAGCGCGGGGCGGAACTGACACGCCGCCTGCTGGCCTTCGGGCGCAGGCAGCCGCTGACGCCGCAGATATTCGCGGTCGGCGAAGCCATTGCCTCGATCCGCCCCCTGATCGCGCGCAGCCTGCCCGAGAACATCGAGCTTCAGCTGCTGGACATGGGGCAGCGCTGGTGCGTGTACGCGGACCGCTCCCAGCTCGAAGCCGCCATCGTGAATCTTTGTCTCAATGCACGCGATGCCATGCCGGAAGGCGGGAAACTGATCATCCAGCTCCTGCTGGTCGAGATCGAGGAACGGAACAACAAGTTGAACAAGCCGCTGCCGGCCGGCGAATACGTCGTGATCGCGGTCGCGGACAATGGCCATGGCATCGCCCACGACGTGATGGACCATGTGTTCGAGCCCTTCTTCACCACCAAGGACGAAGCGTCCGGGAGCGGGCTCGGTTTGAGCATGGTCTATGGCTTCGCCAAGCAGTCGAATGGCGACGTGACGATCTACTCGGAACCGGGACGCGGCACGCAGGTCAAGCTCTACCTGCCGCGCGCGCACGCCGAACCCGAAACCCAGTCCACGCCCGAAGCCGGCGCCGGCGCACGGCCGCCGGGCGGATGCACCGTCCTGCTGGTCGAGGACGATCCGATCGTCCGCGCCCATATCCATGCCCTGTTGCGCGAGCTCGGCTGCGAGGTCACGCAGGCTTCCAGGGCCGAGGAAGCGCTGGCGCGGCTGGCCGGCGGCCAGCGCTTCGACCTGCTGTTCACGGATGTCGTCATGCCCGGCATGTCCGGCATCGAGCTTGTCCGGCGCGCACGCGCGATGCGGCCGGGATTGCGTATCCTGCTGAGCTCCGGCTACACTTTCGAGGCCATGCGGCACCAGGACGAGCTGGGGCCGGACATCCGCTTCCTGAACAAGCCCTATGGAAAGACGGTCCTGGCACAGGTCTTGTCGGAGGTACTTGACGGCGTGGGGGAAGTGCCATGAGCTCGCCGGCGAACGGCAAGCGCGAACGTGACGCCGCGGCCCGCAGGATGCTGGCCTTCGCCAGCCTTGTCGAGCACCTGGCGGTCCCGAACGCGCTTTCCGCGCTGGGCAATCACATGCTGGCGTCCTTGCGTGACGAGCTGGAGGCCCTCGCGATCTACCGGGTCACCGACGGCCAAGGCCTGGACTTGCTGCTGCACGCCGGATGCGCCCAGCCGCCGCCCGCACGCGCCGGCGACGTGACGCAGCTGTGCGGCGTGGCCTTGGGCGAGCCGGCCATCCAGGGCGGAGAGGCGCGCATCGTCGAGATCGGGGCGGACCGTCCGGCCTGGATCGGCGCGCGCCCCTGCGCCCTGGCGGCAGTCCAGTTTGGCGGCCGCGGCTCCAGGGACCCGCACTGCCTGGCCTTGTTCATGCTCCGCAATACCGAGCATGTCGCTTCGCTTGCGGCGCTGCTCGAACTGGCCGTGCACAAGCTTTCCCAGGCGCTGCTGCGCGACACGGCGCCGAGTCAGGGCCAGTACGGCCCCGAGGCAGGCAAGACCCGGGTATTGCTCGTCGATGACGAGGCGCTGCTGGTTGCCCATGTCAGGCGCATCCTGGAACGGGCCGGCTTCGCTTTCCACGCGGCGCACAACGCGCGCGAAGGTTTCAAGCTCGCCACCGCGATCCAGCCCGACGTAATCCTGATCGACAAGGTGATGCCGGACATGGACGGCATCGGCTTGCTGCGCATGATGCGCAGGAACGAATTGCTCAGCACCGTCCCCGTCATCATGCTGTCCGGCCAGGCCGACGAGGCGGCGCGGGTCGCGGCCCTGGGCGAAGGCGCCGACGACTTCGTGGTCAAGCCCTTCAGTTCGAAAGACCTGGTGGCCAGGATCGAGGCCAACGTCCGCCTGGTGCGGCTGCGCCGCGATGCGGTGTGGCGCCAGGGCGAGCTGCTGCGCCTGCGGCAGTCGCAACAGGAACTGCGCACCCTGCTCGACACCGTCCAGCGGGTGCGCGACGACGAGCGGCGCATGCTGGCGCGTGAGGTGCACGACCAGCTCGGCCAGATCCTGACGGCGGCAAAGATCGACCTGCGCCTGCTGCAGCACCGTGTTGCACAACCGGACAGGCTGCCGGCTGCACCCGACATCCTGGAAGAACTGCAGGCAGTGCTGTCGAGCATCGACCTGGCGATCGCCGCGGTGCAGGACATCGCGGCGCTGCTGCGGCCGCCCGAGCTCGAGGAAGGGGGATTGGTGGCGGCGCTGCGCTGGCAGGCGGAGGACCTGCAGCGCCGCACCGGCATCGCATGCAGCGTTCTGCACGAGCCGGCCAATTATGTCGAGCAGCCGCCCTTCGTCGCAGGGGAACTGCTGCGCATGTGCCAGGAAGCCCTGACCAACGTCTTGCGCCACGCCGGCGCGACCCGGATCATCATCCAGGTCGCGATGCGCAACGCATCCCTGCTGGTCAGGATATGCGACAACGGCAGCGGCATCCCGAGGGAACGCCTGCATCACGCGGCATCACTGGGCCTGAAGGGCATGCGCGAGCGGGCCGCCAGCATCCGCGCCAGCATCCACGTCTACGGAAGGCGCGGCCGCGGAACCATGGTGGCCATTCGCCGCAGGCTGGCTTACCGCTGACGTCCTGGCACACCGGCCGCTTGCTTTCAAGACCTGCGCTTGATCGTCATCAGCGCACAACAGTCTGCTTTTTTATGTGACGTTTCTGAAAGACATCAAATCACCGTGTTATGCTGGCTGCATCCGCAGAGGTGCGCCATGCCACGTTCCGATATCGCAGATCCCCATATCTCGCTGCTGCGCGCCGCACGCAAGCCCGCAGCACGCTTTGCGGCACTGGTGATTGCCGGTGTCAGCCTCCTGATCATCGGCTTGCAGGCAGTGGAAACCTGGCGCGGGCGCGACCTGCGCTTGCGCGAGGCGGAAGTCGCTACCGCCAACATGGCCCATGCGCTGTCGGCCCAGGGAGAAACGGCGATCCGGGTTACGGACACCGTGCTCTCCAGCGTCGTGACACAGGTCGAACGCGAGGGCTGGTCGGGCCCACCCGGCGAACGTCTCGGGAAATATTTGCGCGACGTCGTCGCCGAAGCCAAGGAAGTGCATGGCGTGCTCGTCTATGACGCCGACGGCAACTGGGTCGTCAATTCCCTCGATCACGCCATGCAGGGTAACAATGCCGACCGCGAGTATTTCCGCTTCCACAAGGCCAGTCCACAGCGCAGCGCCCATGTCGGGCTGCCCATCCTGAGCCGCTCGACGGGCGTGTGGGTCCTGCCGGTATCGCGCCGGATCAATCGTCCCGACGGGAGCTTCGCGGGCGTGGTCGTTGCCACCATCCGGATCGCGTATTTCGCCAAATTGTATGCAAGCTTCGACATTGGGAAACATGGGACCATCGTGCTGGCGCGTGACGACGGCACGCTCGCCTACCGGCGGCCATTCGAGGACACGCTGATCGGCAAGAGCATCGCCGGCGGGCTGGTCTACCAGGAGTACAAGCGCACCGGTCCGGTTGGCAGCGCGACCCTGCCGGCACAGCTCGACGGAATTGTCCGTTTGTACAGCTACCGCCGCATGGAAAGCTATCCGCTGTTGGTAATCGTCGGCGTGGCGAAGGATGACATCCTCTCGGGATGGCGCTCCTCGGCTGGGCAGCTGTTCGGCGGGATCGGCGTGGTCGTGCTCATGCTCGCCCTGGTAGGAACGCGCCTGGTGCGGCAGATCCGCATCCGCGACGAACTCGAGAAAGAACTGCTGAGCGCGCGCGAACGCCTCCAGGAGCGCAACGCCGCGCTGACGGAACTTGCGGAGCGCGACGGGCTGACCGGCATATCGAACCGCCGCCATTTCGAGGAGGCCCTGCAACGGGAGATCGCGCGGGCGGCGCGTTCCGGCAAGCCGCTCTCGCTCATCATGCTCGATGTGGACTACTTCAAGAAGTACAACGACCATTACGGTCATGTCGCAGGCGACAATTGCCTGCAACAGATTGCCGCCGCCCTGCCTGTCAGCCTGGACCGCCCGAGCGACTTTCCGGCACGCTACGGTGGCGAGGAGTTTATCGTTCTGCTGCCGGAGACCAGTGGACACGGGGCGTTCTAGGTGGCGGAACGCATCCGCTTGTCAGTCTGCGCCCTCGACCTCGAACACGCCGGCAGTCCCGCAAGCGTGGTAACGGTCAGCCTCGGCGTCTGCACTGCACTCATCGACGCCGACTCCCCGCCGGCGCCGGAAGCGCTCGTGGAACAAGCCGACTGCCAGCTTTACGAGGCAAAGCGGCTGGGGCGCAACCGTGTTTCGATTGCCGCCCAGGCAAGCACGGCCTTGCGCCAGACTGCCTAGTCGAGCTTGCTGAAGTCCGGCTTGCGCTTTTCAAAAAAGGCGGTAAACGCTTCCTTCGCTTCCGGCGCCAGCAGCATGGCGGCGAAGCGCTCATTCTCGGCGGCGATGGCGGCTTCGATGCTGTCGATGCGCGGACGCTTCATCAAGGCTTTCGTCGTGCGGATCGACGCCGCCGGCAGCGCCACCAGCTTGGCGGCCTGCTGTTCGGCGAAGGCGCGCAACTCTAGAGCCGGCAGCACGCGCGTGATCAGGCCCATCTCGAACGCTTCCTGCGCGCCGAAGGCTTCGCCCAGCAGCAGCTTCTCGGCGGCGCGCGGATAACCCGCCAGTTGCGGCAGCAGCAGCGAGGAGCCGAATTCCGGGCACAGGCCGAGCTGGGTGAAGGGCACCGAGAACTTGGCGTTGTCGGCGGCGTAGACCAGGTCGCAGTGCATCAGCATGGTGGTGCCGATGCCGATGGCGGCGCCGGCCACGGCGGCGATCACCGGCTTGGTCGAGCCGTGCAGGGCGCGCATGAACTGGAAGACCGGGCGGCTTTCGGCTGGCACACCCGGCACGGGGGCCGAGTTCTTCATGAAGTCGTCGAGGTCGTTACCGGCGGTGAAGATCTCGGGCTTGCCGGCGATGAGGATGGCGCGCACGGCGGTGTCGCTTTCCGCGTCCAGCAGCGCGTCGGCCATCGCCTGGTACATCGTGGCGGTGATCGCGTTCTTGCGATCGAGGCGGTTGAATTCGATGGTCAAGAGGCCGTTGGCCTTGTTGATCAGCATGTCCATGTTTCAGGGTCTCCGGATATTCTTGGGCTGGTTGGACGCGTGGGCGTTCGTAATTCCGGGCATTGCCCGGAATTACCCCTCCCACCCTACCAGGGCAAACGGTTCTCCCGCCCACGCGGTCATTGCTTACTTGATGATCAGACGCGCTCGATGATACCGGCTGCGCCCATGCCGGCGCCGACGCACATCGTCACCATGCCGTACTTCAGATTATTGCGGCGCAGTGCGTGCACGACGGTCGCGGCGCGGATCGCGCCGGTGGCGCCCAGCGGGTGGCCCAGGGCGATCGCGCCGCCCATCGGGTTGACCTTGCTGGTGTCCAGGCCCAGGTCGCGGATCACGGCCAGCGCCTGTGCGGCGAAGGCTTCGTTCAGCTCGATCCAGTCCAGGTCGTCCTGGCTGATGCCGGCCGCGGCCAGCGCTGCCGGAATCGCGACCTTCGGGCCGATGCCCATGATCTCCGGCGGCACGCCGCGCACGGCGAACGAGGAGAACTTGGCCAGCGGGGTCAGGTTGTGCTCCTTCAGGATCTTCTCGCTGACGACGATCAGCGCGCCGGCGCCGTCCGACATCTGCGACGAGGTGGCGGCGGTCACGCTGCCCTTGGCGGCGAATACGGGCTTGAGCTTGGCCATGCCTTCCATGCTGGCGTCGGCGCGCGGGCCTTCGTCCAGGTCGACGGTGCGGCGCTTGACCGAGATTTCACCGGTTGCCAGGTTCGGCGTACGGGTGACGATCTCCACCGGGGTGATCTCGTCCTTGAAGTAGCCGGCCTGCTGGGCGGCGATGGCGCGGCGGTGCGATTCCAGGCCGAAGGCGTCCTGGTCTTCGCGCGACACCTTCCACTGCTCGGCCACCTTCTCGGCGGTCAGGCCCATGCCATAGGCCAGGCCCACGTTCTCGTCCTTGAAGGTCTCCATGTTGATCGAAGGGTGATGGCCCATCATCGGGACCATCGACATCGATTCGACGCCGCCGGCGATCATCACGTCGGCTTCGCCCACGCGGATGCGGTCCGCCGCCATGGCCAGGGCGGTGATGCCCGAGGCGCAGTAGCGGTTGACGGTGACGCCGCCCACGGTGTTCGGCAGGCCTGCCAGCACCACCGCGTTACGCGCCACGTTGAAGCCCTGCTCCGCTTCCGGGAACGAGCAGCCGACGATGGCGTCGACGATCAGCGCCGGGTCCAGGTTCGGCACGGCTGCCATGGCGCCGCGGATGGCGTGCACCAGGAGGTCGTCCGGGCGGGTCTTGTTGAAGAAGCCGCGCGGCGCCTTGCCGATCGGGGTACGGGTCGCTGCGACGATGTATGCGTCTTGAAGTTGTTTGCTCATGATTTGTCGTCCTGTTCTGTCGTCGCTTTAGTTGCGCACCGGCTTACCGTTTTGCATCATGCCCATGATGCGCTCCTGGGTCTTCGGATTGCTCAGCAGCGCGATGAAGGCCTTGCGTTCCATGTCGAGCAGCCACTGCTCGGACACCACGCTGCCCTGGTCGATGTCGCCGCCGGTCACGATCTCGGCGATGGTGTCGCCCAGATGGTAGTCGTAGGCCGAGATGAAGCCGCCGTCACGCATGTTGACCAGCTGGCCGCGAATGGTCGCCCAGCCGTAGCGACCGGTGACGGTCACCGGACGCTTCGCCGGAGCGCGGTAGCCGGCGTCGAACATGGCGCGCGCGGTGGTCTTGGCCACGTGCAGCAGTTCGTAGGGGTTGAAGACGATGATGTCGTCTTCCTTCAGGTAACCCATGGCCTTGGCTTCCAGGGCCGATTTCGACACCTGCGCGGTGGCCGCGTTGGTGAAGCCGGTCTTCAGGAATTGCAGGATGTCGTTGCCCTTGGCTTCGGTAAAGGCGCGGACGGCCGCTTCCTTCAGGCCGCCGCCGGCCGGCACCAGGCCGACGCCGACTTCGACCAGGCCGATGTAGGACTCGATCGAGGCCACGCGCTTCGACGCGTGCAGCGCCATCTCGCAGCCGCCGCCCAGTGCCAGGCCCGCGACAGCGGCGACCACCGGGATGTTCGAGTACTTCATCTGCATGAACACGTCCTGCAGCTGGCGCACCATCGGTTCCATCGCCTTGGCGCCGCCCATCATGAAGGCCGGCAGGGCCGACTGCAGGTCGGCGCCGGCCGAGAAGGCGCCGCCTTCGGCCGCGTCGGTATTCCAGATCACCAGGCCCTTGTAGCCCTTCTCCGCTTCTTCCATGCCGCGCTGCAGGCCCTTCACCACGCCTTCGCCGATGACGTGCATCTTGGTCTTGAGCGAGATGACCAGCACTTCATCGTCCGAGTGCCACAGGCGCACCGAGTCGTCCTCGAACACGGTGGTGCCAAAGGTCTTCGGATCGATGGTCGACGAGCCCAGGACCGGGGCGCGGAATTGCTGGCGCTGGTACACCGGCAGGTCCGAAACCGGAACATACGCATTCTTCGAGGCCGAGAACGAACCCTCCGCGGTGTGCACGCCTTTTTCAGCGACCTGGCCTTCGAAGACCCAGGCTGGCAGCGGTGCGTTGGTCAGCGCCTTGCCGGCGTCGATGTCTTCCTTCACCCACTGGGCGATCTGGGTCCAGCCGGCGGCCTGCCAGGTCTCGAACGGACCGACGCTCCAGCCAAAGCCCCAGCGCATCGCGAAGTCGACGTCGCGCGCGTTGTCGGCAATCGTGTCCAGGTGGAAGGCGATGTAATGGAAGGCGTCGCGGAAGATCGCCCACAGGAACTGCGCCTGCGGGTTGGTCGATTCGCGCATGGCCTTGAACTTCTTGACCGGATCCTTTTCTTTCAGGATGCGGGCGACGATGTCGGCGGCCTTGGCGCCGCTCGGCACGTACTCGCCGGTAGCGAAGTCGAGGCGTTGGATCTCCTTGCCGACCTTCTTGTAGAAGCCGCCGCCGGTCTTCTGGCCCAGGGCGCCCTTCTCGATCAGCCTGGCCAGCACGTCAGGGGTCTTGTACAGGCTGAAGAACGGATCGTCCTGCAGGGTGTCCTGCATGGTCTTGATGACGTGGCCCATGGTGTCCAGGCCCACGACGTCGGCGGTGCGGAAGGTGCCGGATTTCGCGCGGCCCAGCTTGGCGCCGGTCAGGTCGTCGACCACGTCCACCGACAGGCCGAACTTCTCGGCTTCGTGGATGGTGGCCAGCATGCCGAAGATGCCGACGCGGTTGGCGATGAAGTTCGGGGTGTCTTTTGCACGCACCACGCCCTTGCCCAGGGTCGAGGTCAGGAAGGTTTCCAGCTGGTCCAGGATTTCCGGGCGGGTGGCCGCGGTCGGGATCAGTTCCACGAGGTGCATGTAGCGCGGCGGGTTGAAGAAGTGCACGCCGCAGAAGCGCGCCTTCAGTTCGTCGTCGAAACCTTCGGCCAGCTTGTTGATCGACAGGCCCGAGGTATTGGAGGCGAAGATGGCGTTGGCGCCGATGTGCGGAGCGACCTTCTTGTACAGGTCGTGCTTCCAGTCCATGCGTTCGGCGATGGCTTCGATGATCAGGTCGCAGCCTGCCAGCAGGTCGAGGTTGTCTTCGTAGTTGGCCACTTCGATCAGGGCCGCGTCATCCTTGTTGCCCAGCGGGGCCGGCGACAGCTTCTTCAGGCCTTCGATGGCCTTCAGGACGATGGAATTTTTATTGGCGTTGCCGCCGGAGCTTTGCTCCGGCTTGGCAGGCAGGTCGAACAGCACGACCGGCACCTTCGCGTTCACGCAGTGCGCAGCGATCTGCGCGCCCATCACGCCGGCGCCCAGCACGGCGACTTTCTTGACGATGAAATTGGACATGTAATTATTCCTTGAGTTAGCCCGTCGTTCCGGCGCAGGCCGGAACCTAAGTTTGTTGGTTAGCTACGAACTTGGGTCCCGGCCTGCGCCGGGACGACGAGATGCAGCGTGATGTGGTGTTAGAACAGGTCTGCGTCCATGGCCAGCAGGTTCGATGCACCCGAACGTGCCTGGCGGATCAGCATCGCGGTTTCCGGATACAGGCGGGCGAAGTAGAAGCGCGCGGTGTGCAGCTTGGCCGCATAGAACTTGTCGTCCGAATCCTGCTTGGCCAGCGCGATCTTCGCCATCTGGGCGAAGAAGTAGCTGAACACCAGGTGGCCCACGACGCGCAGGTAAGGCACGGCGGCGGCGCCCACTTCGTCCTGGTTCTGGAAGGCCTTCATGCCGATTTCCATGGTCAGCTTGGTGACTTTCTCGCCGAGCTCGCCCAGCGGGGTCACGAATTCCGACATCGACTCGTCCAGGCCGTTCTCTTCGACGAACGCCTTGATCTTCTCGCCGAAGGCGCGCAGCTTGGCGCCGTTGTCCATCAGGATCTTACGGCCCAGCAGGTCCAGCGACTGCACGGTGTTGGTGCCTTCGTAGATCATGTTGATGCGGGCGTCGCGCACGTACTGCTCCATGCCCCACTCGCTGATGTAGCCGTGGCCGCCGTACACCTGCATCGCTTCCGAGGTCGCGATCCAGCCGTTGTCGGTGATGAAGGCCTTGACGATCGGGGTCAGCAGCGCGACTTCGCCGGCGGCTTCCTTGCGCACTTCCTCGTCCGGGTGGTTCAGTTCGCGGTCGATCTGCAGCGCGATGTACGAAGTCAGGGCGCGCGCGCCTTCGGCGAAGGCCTTGGCGGTGAGCAGCATGCGCCGCACGTCCGGGTGCACGATGATCGGGTCGGCCGGCTTGTCCGGTGCCTTCGGGCCCGACAGGCTACGCATCTGGATGCGTTCCTTGGCGTAAACCAGCGCGTTCTGGTACGCGACTTCGGTCAGGCCCAGCGACTGCATGCCGACGCCCAGGCGGGCCGCGTTCATGAACACGAACATCGCCTGCAGGCCCTTGTGCGGCTGGCCGATCAGGGTGCCGATCGCGCCGTCCAGGTTCATCTGGCAGGTGGCGTTGCCGTGGATGCCCATCTTCTCTTCGATGGCGCCGCAGGCGATGCCGTTGCGCTCACCGATCGAGCCGTCGGCGTTCACCTTGAACTTCGGCACCAGGAACAGCGAGATGCCCTTCGAGCCTTCGGGTGCGTCCGGCAGGCGTGCCAGCACCAGGTGGACGATGTTCTCGGCCATGTCGTGTTCGCCGGCCGAGATGAAGATCTTGGAGCCGGTGATGCTGTAGGTGCCGTCGGCCTGCGGTTCGGCCTTGGTGCGCAGCAGGCCCAGGTCGGTGCCGCAATGTGCTTCGGTCAGGCACATGGTGCCGGTCCACTCGCCCGAGACCAGCTTCGGCAGGTACAGCTTCTTCTGCTCGTCGGTGCCGTGCTCTTTCAGGCACTCGTAGGCGCCGTGCGACAGGCCCGGGTACATGGTCCATGCCTGGTTCGACGAGTTCAGCATCTCGTAGAAGGAGTTGTTCAGCGAGACCGGCAGGCCCTGGCCGCCGTATTCCGGATCGCACGCGAGCGCGGCCCAGCCGCCTTCGACGTACTGCTTGTACGCTTCCTTGAAGCCCTTCGGGGTGGTCACGGCCTTGGTGGCGGCGTCGAAATGGCAGCCTTCGCGGTCGCCGCTGTGATTCAGCGGGAACAGCACTTCCTGCGTGAACTTCGCACCTTCTTCGAGCACCTGGTTGATGATGTCGGCGTCGATTTCCTGGTAGGCAGGCAGGTTCTTGAACTCTTCGCTGACATTGAGGAATTCGTGCAGAACGAACTGCATATCCCGGATTGGCGCGACGTACTGACCCATGGTTTTCTCCTGAACGAAGGTAAAGTGTTGTTTGACTTGCGGCCTTGTGATTAAGCCGGGGTGCCTTGCGGCGGATGTGGATTGCGGTAGTTCTCGACCAGCCGCTCGAAGCCGCGGCGTGCGCGCTCGACCGCGCCGGCATTGCGCAAGAAGCGGGCGTCGTGGTGCAGGGCCAGGATCAGCCCATACATTTCGTACACCAGCTGCTCGGCATCGGCATCGGGACGCAGGTGGCCGACCTCGATCGCCTGGCGCGCGGCGCGGCGCAGCGCGTCCTGCCAGTCCTGCACCATCTTGACCAGCTCCTCGCGGATCGGGCCCGGGCGGTCGTCGTATTCGACGGCGCCGCTGATGTAGATACAGCCGGACGCGATCTCGACCGACACGCGCGCCAGCCAGCGGTCGAACATCGACTGCAGGCGCGGCAGGCCGCGCGGCTCGCGCACGCTCGGGAAGAACACTTCCTGCTCGAAGCGGTGGTGGTAGAGCTTGACCACCTCGAGCTGCAGGTCTTCGCGCGAACCGAAATGGGCGAACACGCCGGACTTGCTCATGTTCATCCGGTCGGCCAGCACGCCGATGGTCAGGCCTTCGAGGCCGTCGCGGCTCGACAGCTCGAGCGCCACGTCCAGGATTGCTGCCCGCGTGAGTTCGCCCTTGCGCATGAATTTGGCTGAAGTAGTGATAGCTGCCCCTGAATCGAAAAAATCCGAACGCTCGTACTATTATCTACCAGAGATGAAATGTCAAACGGGAACTTAGAGGCGAGATTCTATTGATGCAGGACAACGGCAAGCGAGGTGAAGCCGCCTGCTGAGCGTTCCCGGCCAGGCTTGGCGAGGACAACGTTGTCGCAGATGTAAAGGTACAGCATTTTTCGTGCTTGTGGCGTATGCCGCGGGCGTATTCCGGACATGTCGAGCGGGCGCCCTGCGCCCGCTCCTTGCAGCCTCAGGTCGCCAGGCTGCGCAGCACCAGCCCGGTGATATAGGCGCAGTAGGTCCCCAGCGCATAGCCGAGCACCGCCAGCAGCACGCCCACCGGCGCCAGCGCCGGGTGGAAGGCCGAGGCCACCACCGGCGCCGAGGCGGCGCCGCCGACGTTGGCCTGCGAGCCGACCGCCATGAAGAACAGCGGCGCGCGGATCAGCTTGGCCACCAGCAGCAGCAGACCGCCGTGCACGCAGATCCAGATCAGGCCCAGCACGAACAGCCATGGGCGGTCGAGCAGCGCGTTCAGGTCCATCTGCATGCCGATCGTCGCCACCAGAAAGTACAGCATGGCCGAACCGAGGGTCGAGGCGCCGGCGCCTTCCAGGCTGCGCGCCCTGGTGAAGCTGAGCAGCATGCCGAAGGTGGTGGCGAACACCACGATCCAGAAGAAGGACGAGGTCAGGCTGTAGTCCTGCAGGCGCCATTCCTGCGGCAGGCTGGCGATCCAGCCCACGGTGGGGCCGGTCAGCGCATGCGACAGGCCGGTGACGCCCAGGCCCACGGCCAGGATCACCATCACGTCGGTCAGGGTCGGCATGCGCGCATGCTCGGCCTGGTAGGTTTCGATGCGCGCCTTGAGGGCATTGATGGCGGAGAGGTCGGCGCCGGTCCAGCGGTCAAACGCCTGGGCGCGGCCGGCCAGGAACAGCACTACCGCCATCCAGACGTTTGCCACCAGCACGTCGACGGCGACGAACTGACCGAACAGGGTGGCGTCCACCTCGAACACTTCCTTCATCGCGGCCTGGTTGGCGCCGCCGCCGATCCAGGCGCCGGTGATGGTAGTCATGCCGCGCCAGGTCTCGCCGGCCACCGTCTCCGGATGGATGACGCGCATGATCTCGAACGCGGCGACGGCGCCGAGCATGATGCCGACGGTACCGGTCAGGAACATGATGATCGCCTTCGGGCCGAGCCGCACGATGGCGCCGAAGTCGATCGCGATACACAGCAGCACCAGCGCGCTGGGCAGCAGGTAGTCGCGCGCCACCGGGTACAGTCTGGACAGGCTGCCGTCGATGATGCCAAGGGTATTCAGGATGGCCGGGACCAGGTAGCACAGCAGCAGGGCCGGCACATAGGTATAGAACTTCTTCCAGAAGCCATCGGCCCGCGAGGAGGACCAGAAGACGAAACCGAGGATCGATGCGAGGATACCGAGCACGACGGCATCATTGGTGACGAGGGGAACAGCAGTCTGCATGGAAAGGACACGAAGAGGTTGGCGGAGACCGCCAAGCCGCTTCGCGCGTCTTTACGCCTCAGCGATCCTTGCGGCCGGGAAATCGCATTCTACATTCCCTACAGCAAAGAAGGCCAAAGATCCATGCATACCCTCGGGGTCAGGTCTGACATTTGGACACGAGCTCAAGCGTTGGACACCCAGCCCTGACCGCGACGGCGTGGCGTTTCGCGTCCACCCTGCTCACCGCTGCGCCATCTCAGCGCCGACAATGCCGCGTCCGGTACCGTGATCGGCATGACGCGACCACTCCGACTCGAATTCGCCCACGCGCTTTACCACGTGACAGCGCGCGGCAACCGGCACAAGCCGATCTATCACCACGACGCCGATCGCCACCTATGGCTGGACGTGCTGACGCACGTATGCGAACGCCACAACTTTGTCGTCCACGCTTTTTGCCAGATGACGAATCACTATCACTTGCTCGTGGAGACGCAGGAGGCGAACCTTTCGCAAGGAATGCGCCAACTCAATGGCCTGTATGCGCAGCACATCAACCGGCGCCATCAACTCGTCGGACATCTTTTCCAAGGCCGGTATCACGCGATTCTCGTACAGAAAGAGAGCCATCTGCTGGAAGTCAGCCGATATATCGTGCTGAATCCCTTACGTGCGGCGCTGGTGTCCTCGCTAGATGAATGGCAATGGAGCAGTCATCACTACCTGACCGGTGCCAAGCCTGCACCCGCCTGGTTCGAGTGCGACTGGCTGCTCAGCCAATTCGGCGATGCGCATGCGGCCGCCGTGTCCGCATATCGGGCGTTTGTGCTGGCAGGCTTGGGCAAGGCCAGCCCGCTTGCCGCTGTCCGCCATCAGGTTCTTTTGGGTGAAGACGACTTCGTCTCAACGCACCAGCGATTGCAACTTGCAGAAGCCTTCGTGGAAGCGCCAAAGGCCGAGCGCCGGGCGGTCGCGCTGCCATTGACCGAATATCAGGTCATCTACGCCGACAGGGCCGAAGCAATGGCGCGCGCCTATCGCTCGACCGCCTTCACGATGCCGCAGATTGCTCACGCCTTCGGTGTGTCGACCAAAACCGTGAGCCGCGCAGTGGCTGCCTTCGAAAAACTGGAATCACCGCGTTGAAGAGCCTTTTACAGTAGAGGCCGTGTCCAAATGTCAGACCTGACCCCGGTTTTATTCGTCCCCGATGCGCGTCATGGCGCGGCGGTCGCGCTTGGTCGGGCGGCCCTTGATGTCGGCGCTCGGTTCGGGGAACAGGCGGCGCGCCGTCTTGTCGTTTTCGCGCTTGGCGATGCTCTCGTCGGTTTCGAAATAGAGCGTGCGCGCGACCGGCGCCGGGCCGCGCGTGCCCGAGATGGCGGCCACGATCACTTCCCAACGGTCCGAGCCGTTGTCGATGAAGATCTTGTCGTTGACCTTGACGTTGCGCGCCGGCTTGACCGGTTCGCCGCCAATGCGCACGCGGCCGCGGTCGACCGCGTCAGCCGCCATGGAACGCGTTTTAAAAAAGCGCGCGGCCCACAGCCATTTGTCGATGCGTACGTTGTCGTTTTCCATGGTGTTCCTTTTGCTTCCATTCATGCATAGCCGATCGCGAAGATCCGCATGACCAGTTTATACGCCATATAGGCCAGACCATAGCTCGCACGCCGGATCCAGCCGATATGGCCGAATTCCTCGGCACGGATCGGCACGCCGTCCGCGATGCCGCGCTCGATGTGCTCGCGCATGGTGGCGGCGAAGCGCTCGTCCAGCACCACCACGTTGGCTTCCTGGTTCAGGAACAGCGACAGGCCGTCGCAGTTGCTCGAGCCGACCGTGGCCCAGTCGTCGTCGACCACCGCGACCTTGGCATGCAGCTGGGTCTTGCGGTACTCGACCACCCGGATGCCGTCGGCCAGCAGTTTCGGATAGAAGGAGTGGGCCACCATGTCCTGGATCTTGAACTCCCCTACCCCGATGAGCAGGGTCACCTGCACGCCGCGCCGCGCCGCATGGGCCAGCGCCTTGCGGAACTTGCGCCCCGGCGCAAAATACGGCGTGGCCAGCAGCACGCTGTGTTTCGCGCGGCCCAAGGCCTGCAGGTAGGCGCGCTGGATCGTGGAACGGTTGCGCAGGTTGTCGCGCACCACGAAGGCGGCGCGCGCCGGATATTCGCAGGACTGCGGCGGATCCTTGCGCATTTCCTTGAACAGCTCGATGCGCTGGCGGATCTTGAGGCGACCCGCGCGCAGCCACTGCCCTTGCGCCTCGTCGTGGATCTGGGCCACCAGCGGCCCCGCTACCCGCACCGTGAAATCCCAGCGCGGGGCCGGCAGGCGGTGGCGGTCGGCGTGGTCGCACTGCCAGTCGTCGTTGACGTTGATGCCGCCCACGAAGGCGACTTCGCGGTCGACCACGGCGATCTTGCGGTGCGAACGCGCGATGCCGCGCCGGCACCAGGGATTGAAGATGCGGTACTGGATGCCCGCTTCCGCGAAGGCCGCACCGAGGCGCTTGGCGGGCAGGTGTTCGGTGCCGATCCAGTCGACCAGCACCCGCACCTTGACGCCCCGTTCGGCGGCGCGGATCAGGGCATCGCGCACGGTGCGCGCGGTGTCGTCCTCGCCGAAGATATAGGTCTCGAAGAAGACCTCGTACTGCGCCGCGTCGAGCGCCGCGATCAGCGCCGGGAAGTAGGCGGTGCCGCTTTCCAGGAGGGTGACGTCGTTGTTGTCTACGAAGCTGACGTGGCGCATGGCCTACGAGAGCTGCAGTTCCGCCACGATCGGCGCATGGTCGGACAGTTTGGCCCACAGCGGGCCGTGCATCACCTGGGCGTTGTCCACCTTGAAGCCGCGCACGTAGATGCGGTCGAGGCGGAACCAGGGCAGCATGGCCGGAAAGGTGCGCGCCGGCGCCAGCCGCGGCTGGCGGCGCGGCGGCGGCTGGCGGCCGGCCCAGCTGCGCACCATGTCGCCCAGCGGCGACTTCGGCCCCAGCTCGTCGAACACCTCCTTCACGCCGAGCGCATTGCGCAGGCGGTCGCTGAGGGTGTTGCGCCAGTCGTTGAAGTCGCCGGCAATGATCACCGGCTCGCCATGCGAGGACCCGTTGACGTGCTCGATCAGGGCGTCGGTCTGGCGCCCGCGGCTGCCTTCGAACAGGCCCAGGTGCACCACGTAGCAGTGCACCTTGCCGGCCTGCGTGTTCAGCACGCAGTGCAGGATGCCGCGCTGTTCGTAGGCGTGGTCGGAGATGTCGTGGTTGTGCGAATTCTCGATCGGGAAGGCGCTCAGCAGCGCATTGCCATGGTGGCCGTGGTCGTACACGGCGTTCATGCCGTAGGCGCTGTGGTGCTTCTCGTTCTTGAAGTAATCGTATTGCGCCGTCTCGGGCCAGTGCCGGTGCGCAAGGTCTTCTTTGCCGTAGCGTGCCTGGAAGCGGTCATGCCGTCCTTGCACCTCCTGGAGGAAGACGACGTCGGCGTTGAATTCCGCGATTGCTTTCTTGAGGGCGATCACCCGGGGCGTACTACGCAATGACGAGACGCCCTTGTGAATGTTGTAGGTAGCCACACGAATTTTCATGGGAACATTCTAACCGCATCGGGCGGATGTCCTCGTGGAACGAGGCCCAATTGTGCGCTGCCGGGTGATCTGGTCGCGGGGCCAGCCCGCTGTGTTCAGACAAATGCCATCTGGCCAGAAATAGCCTCGTGACCGCTCACCATCATCCGGCGCGGGCGCGCGGATGCACGGGTCACTTCGTCGTTCGACAGCAGAGGTCCGGACAACCTCAGGCCAGACAACAGGTCAATCTGGATGCAGCCGTTGCCGATGCTGATCTCTTTTACCTTATCGTCGTTCTTCAGTTCGAGGTCCATGTTTTCTCCCTGTAGATCTATCTAGTTAGAGTTGCGTCGCGAAAATTGTTACAAGCGACCTCATCGACAATATGCTAGAGATTGATGGCTGTCAAACGACGAATCTATCGTGCAGATGGGAAAAAGACTAATTTCATTCGGTAAACTAATTACCAAAATCATCTTAACTAACTCAGCAATATCCGCAAAAACAAGGATTTATGAAAGCAACTTGACATCAGATGCACACAAACGAATGGAAAATTGTCAAGGAAGTGAATAACCGTGCACAAAAAAAAATTTGGTTCCTGTTGTGGTATCACGACAGTTTATTTTCCAGCAGGAATTATCAAAAGCCCCATGTGTGGGGGGTATTTCGCGAAGATTTACTTTGCAGCAAGGATGTGACGCGGCAACTGCAGTATGGCTTCAGCGTTCGATGAGGAAAAGCAGCGGTCGGCGGCCTCGAGATAAGGCAGCCAGGCGTATTGCGTGTGCTCGCGCGGGCTCAGGATCACGGGGATGTCGCGCGGCACGCAGACCGAGAACACGTGCTCGGTATTGTGGGTGACGCCGGGGGCGTAGCGGTGGCGCCAGACCGGGTAGATCTCGTAGACGTTGGCCAGAGCCCAGTCGTGCAGACGGATCCGGCCGCCGTCGGCCACGATGCCGGTTTCCTCGAACAGTTCGCGGGTGGCGGTCTGGATCAGCGGTTCGGCATGAAAGTCGAGCGAGCCGGTGACGGATTGCCAGAAACCCGGGCGGTCGGCGCGTTCGATCAGCAGCACCTCCATGGCGGAGGTGTGGATGACGACCAGGACCGATTCGGGGATTTTGTGGGGCATGGGTCAGATAAAACAAACGCGGGCATGGCCGATGTGTGGCCAGGCCCGCGTGAGTTGAACGCGCGGTCGGCAAAGCCGACCACCCTACTTAGGCAACCTTCGCTTCGTTACGCAGGCGGATGTGCAGTTCCTTGAGCTGCTTCTCGTCGACTTCCGACGGCGCGTTGGTCAGGAGATCCTGGGCGCGCTGGGTCTTCGGGAAGGCGATCACGTCGCGGATCGACTCGGAGCCGGTCATCAGGGTGATGAGGCGGTCCAGGCCGAAGGCCAGGCCACCGTGCGGCGGCGCGCCGTACTGCAGGGCGTCGAGCAGGAAGCCGAACTTCAGCTGGGCTTCTTCGGCGTCGATCTTCAGGGCGCGGAACACCTTGCTCTGGACTTCTTCGCGGTGGATACGGATCGAGCCGCCGCCCAGTTCCCAGCCATTCAGGACCATGTCGTAGGCCTTGGCGACGCAGGCGCCCGGGTTGGTTTCCAACATGTCTTCGTGGCCGTCCTTCGGTGCGGTGAACGGGTGGTGGGTGGCGTTCCAGCGGTCGCCGTCTTCGTCGTACTCGAACATCGGGAAGTCGATGACCCACAGCGGGGCCCAGACGTCGTCGAACAGGCCGGCCTTCTTGCCGAATTCCGAGTGGCCGATCTTCACGCGCAGCGCGCCGATGGCGTCGTTGACGACCTTGGCTTTATCAGCACCGAAGAAGATCAGGTCGCCGTCTTCGGCGCCGGTCAGCTCCAGGATCTGGGCCAGGACCTCGTCCGAGATGTTCTTGACGATCGGCGACTGCAGGCCGTCACGGCCCTTGGCCTTCTCGTTGACCTTGATGTAGGCCAGGCCCTTGGCGCCGTAGATGGCAACGAACTGGGTGTACGCGTCGATTTCCGAACGCGGCATCGAAGCGCCCTGCGGCACGCGCAGGCCGACCACGCGGCCGCCGGCCATGTTGGCGGCGCTGTTGAACACCTTGAACTCGACCGACTTCATCAGCTCGGTCAGTTCGGTGAACTGCAGTTTCACGCGCATGTCCGGCTTGTCCGAACCGTAGGAGCCCATGGCGGTGGCGAAGTCCATCACCGGGAACGGGTTCGGCAGGTCGATGCCGGCCGCGTTCTTGAAGACGACGCGCATCATGTCTTCGAACAGGTCACGGATTTCCTGTTCGGTCAGGAACGAGGTTTCGCAGTCGATCTGGGTGAATTCCGGCTGGCGGTCGGCGCGCAGGTCTTCGTCGCGGAAGCACTTGGTGATCTGGTAGTAGCGGTCGAAGTTGGCGACCATCAGCAGCTGCTTGAACAGCTGCGGCGACTGCGGCAGCGCGAAGAAGTTGCCCGGGTTGACGCGCGACGGCACCAGGTAGTCGCGGGCGCCTTCCGGGGTCGACTTGGTCAGCATCGGGGTCTCGATGTCGATGAAGCCCAGGTTGTCCAGGTACTTGCGCACTTCCATCGACACCTTGTAGCGCAGGCGCAGGTTGTGCTGCATCTGCTGGCGGCGCAGGTCGAGCACGCGGTGGGTCAGGCGGGTGGTTTCCGACAGGTTGTCGTCGTCCAGCTGGAACGGCACCGGCACCGAGGCGTTCAGCACTTCCAGATTGGTGGTGTTGATCTCGATCTTGCCCGACTTCAGGTTGGCGTTGGCGGTGCCTTCCAGGCGGTTCACGACGGTGCCGGTGATGCGCAGGCAGTACTCGTTGCGCACGTGTTCCGCAGCCTTGAACACCTCGGCGTTATCCGGGTGGCAGACCACCTGCACCAGGCCTTCGCGGTCGCGCAGGTCGATGAAGATCACGCCGCCGTGGTCGCGGCGACGGTGCACCCAGCCGCACAGGCTGACGGTTTGGCCCAGCAGTTCCTCGGTGACGAGGCCGCAGTAGTGAGTACGCATGGAGGTCATGGTTTTCGTTCCAGGTTGGTTGATTCGTGAAAGGCGCCCCCGCATGCGGCGGCCCTGTGTTCTTTGCTTGCTGCGTTCTTTGTTCTTTATTCCGGAGCGACGACGCCCATCGAGACGATGTGCTTCAGAGCCGCGTCCACGGACATGTTCAGCTCCACGACCTTGCTGCGTTCCATCATCAGGAAGAAGCCCGAGGTCGGGTTCGGGGTGGTCGGCACGTACACGCTCACGTAGTCGCCCACCAGGTGGTTCTTCACGTCGCCGCCCGGCACGCCGGTCAGGAATGCGATGGTATAGGAATCCGCGTGCGGGTACGGGATCAGCACCGGCGTGCGGAATGCGTTGCCCGAGGACGAGAACAGCGTGTCCGACACCTGCTTGACGCTGCCGTACAGCGAGCTGACCACCGGAATCCGCTTCATGATGCGGTCGCCCACGCGTACGATGTAGCGGCCGACCAGGTTATTGGTCAGCAGGCCGGTAAGGAAGACGATGGCAAGCGTCAGGACTGCGCCGAAGCCGGGCATGTCCATGCCGAACAGTCTGCGCGGCTGCCAGGCTTCCGGCACGAACAGCAGCGACTGGTCCAGGGTGCTGATGATGGCACTCAAGACCCAGGCCGTGATCACGAGGGGCACCAGCACCAGCAGGCCGGTCAGGAAATATTTGCGCATCGAATTCTCTTGTTCTTATTTGCTGACTGCTCAGGTACTGCTCTTGTCGCCGCCGCCGGCAGCGGGCGCCGGCGCCGGCGCCGGCGCCGGGGTAGC